>JAYTQI010000353.1:0-8128 GCA_043746825.1 Hyphomicrobium sp.
TGCCGCTTCCCTCCGCAACTAATTTTGTGAGCATCGATTGTGGCCGTGACGGTGTTTTTGCAAAGCGCGTGTTAGATAAAATTCTGGCTTGTGACGTGTTTATCCGCAAACCGGTTGTTGACCCTCAAGACCGCTGTATCCGCGTCTCATGCGGACGGGATATTGACTTGGCCATTTTCGAAGCAGCCTTGCCGGATGCGCTGCGAGCTGCGAGGACCATGGCATGACCTTGCCCATCGATCATCCGCTGCGTATTGAGCTGAACAATGAGGTTCATGCGCGCCCGCCACCCGCATTGAACACGCCCTGCCGCATCTCATTTCTTGCGCTGCTGTCCGATCCAGGGAGCCGGAAGCAAGAGCGCGCGCACCTCGCAAAGCTTTGCGAGACGTATAACGTTGAGCCCCCAGCAGCTGGCGTCAATCATTTTCATACTGAACTCGGCGGCTTTACAATCATCTGGGAGCGCCACACTGAATTCGCGCGTTATATGATCATTGCTGGCGGCGCGGGCGATAACCCCTTCGCTAGCCCTGCCCTCGCTCAAGTGCCAGCGGATTGGGTCGCTGCCATCCCCGGAAAAGTTCTTGTTGCGAGCCACCTCGCGGTGCTGCACGGCACGGGCGAAGCTTTTGATCTCGACAAATTAGCTGAGCGGTTTTTCGCAGGCAACGTCCTGGTTGGTTCGGCGCTCAGCGCGGGTGCCGGAATAGCGTTTGCAGATTTTCGCATTCGCGAGGACGGATTTAGCCGCCTGATGTTGTGGAACCGTTCGATGACGCCGCGCCAATGTGGCCGGACTGTTCAACGCCTGCTCGAGATTGATAGCTACCGGATGATGGCGCTTCTGGCGCTCCCCGTAGCCCGCGGGTTGAGCCCGTTTATGACAAACTGCGAACGCGAGCTTGCGGAAATCACCAAGCAGTTGACTGACGCACCAGCTGCGGAGGAGCCAGCCCTGCTACAACGATTGACGCGGCTTGAGGCCGAAATCCAAAGCCGTCATGCCGATAATCATTTCCGCTTTAGCGCGGCCGCCGCCTATCACGATCTGGTCGAGCGCCGCATCGTGGAATTGCGCGAAGGACGGCTTGAAGGCGCGCAAACATTCGAAGAATTCACTGAGCGGCGGCTCGTGCCCGCTGTGACAACCTGCAAATCGGTGGCTGACCAGCTCGAGAGCCTGTCTGAACGTGTCGGCCGGGCCACGCAGTCACTATCTACGCGAACAGCCGTAACGCGCGAGCGCCAGAACCAGGCACTGCTTGAAACTATGGCCCGGCGAGCCAAGATCCAGCTTCGCTTGCAACAGACGGTCGAGGGGCTGTCGGTGGCGGCGATCACCTACTACGTGGTCGGATTGGTCGGCTATGCTGCCAAAGGTTTGAAAAGTGCTGGATTGAAGATTGATCCAGATATCGTCATGGCCTTTAGTATTCCCTTCGTTTTTGGGCTTTTAGCTTATGGTTTACAGCGCATTCGCCGCCGCCTGAAGATCAGCGGCGAGACCTGACGGAGACGGTATACGTTGCCGTATTCTCAGCGAATGATAGCTGGTGTGGTGCCCAACAGATACTGACAGGACCCCAATCCGGCGTTACGTTTACGTATAACTTTTCGTGATTTTGCCTGGGGGATTGTGATGCGTAATGGTGGCGCAATTTTTATCCGTCACGGCCTGCTGATCGTGCCATTCGTGGTGCTGATTATTCTCGCGATCGCGGGCGAAATAGGCGCTGGATACGGTTTCCCTAATCTCTTTCGCGATCATCCGGGCGAGTTTCCGGGGGTGCTTCCAAACAGAACCCTACCTGGCGACTGGCTGAACATCTGGATGACGTCGGGCACGCAGGTTGCCTTTTCCGCGACGATTTTGTTCGGCCTCGTTTGGGTGCTCGCGCTCTTGACGACAGCGCGCGAAGAAGAACCGGGGAACACGCATCCGGTATTTCGCGCCCGCCACGCTGTTTGGCCGGCAGTATTCGTTCTCGCACTGTTTGCCGTCGTGGCCCAGCAGTTGGCGGTATGGCGGTCCCTGCGCGAGAGCTATTATACGAACTCTGAGATGTTGACGTATCACGCCGTTGAACTGATTGCGTCAATGGTTGGAGTTCTCGCTGGTCTGCTATTTGTTTATGCAATCGTGCTAATCACATTGTGGATTGCTTATAAACAGCGGATTGCTCAGATCAAAGTTGCTTTGTTGATTGGCACCCTTGTCACTCTCGCGTTCACGCTCTCTCCAACATTAATGCCGGGATTTGCTTTTTTTAATGTGCTGGGCGTGTTCTCCATCCTCTACATGGCCTTCGCAGTCTTTGAGCCGAAGACGCGTCTTGCCTTGACGGTCGCCATCGTCGTGTGGAGCGTTTTTTGCGGCACGGTTCCGCTGAAACACAATTATGCGGACCTGAAGCGCTACTACGAATTGCCACGGGCTATTTGGCCAAAGCTGGAGACATCTGAGGGCTGTATCAAAGGCAATCGGCGGCAAGTCAGCGCCAGTCATCTCGTCACGCCGCTTGAGTATCTTGGACAATGGCATGCGGCGGCCACCAAGAAAAACCCTGGCAAGAAGCCGGTCTTTGTTGTCGTGGCAGCCTCAGGCGGTGCGTACCGCGCGACGTACTGGACGGCCCTGGTGCTGGACAAGCTGATGGCGAAGATCGACACCCCACGCGGGTTCAAACATAGCATTGGGCTATTGACCGGCGCATCAGGCGGCATGGTGGCATCGGCGTATTTCGCGGCCATGAGCGCTGATGGGGAATTTGAGAGTCAGTCCGCAAATAATAAACTAACGGAAGCCATTGATGATGACATTGTGCGTTATGACACGACGAAATTCGCCGACAGGGTGCGCGGCTTTCTCAAGAATGCCAAACGCGATAGCTTGACTCCAGTAGTGCAGCGGCAATTGCAATATGATATTCCGCATTCCTGGTGGCCCGCGCGCTTAGAGGGGGACCGGGGTGAAGTGCTGCAAGACCAATGGGTCCGCATTAAGAATAAAACGTTTGCCGGACTCGAGACAAGTAAGGGCGCCAAAGCCTTCAGTCCCGCCATCATTTTTTCGCCGATGCTGGTAGATAGCGGCCGGCCGTTGCTGATCTCTAACCTCAACTTATCATGCATCGCGGCTGAAGAAACCCATGCGGTTGAAATATTCCGCTTGTTTCCGAATTCCCAGAAGGAAGTCAGTCTGGCGACGGCTGCAAGAATGAGCGCATCGTTCCCCTACATCTCACCGGCCGCCGAAATACCGACGGAACCGGTGCAGCGCGTCGTCGATGCTGGCTATTATGACAACGACGGGATCACGACTGCAGCAGCATTCTTACAGACTGACGAAGTTTCGTTGTGGCTGAGTGAAAACGTGGCGCGCATCATTGTTATCCGCCTCAACGCATTCAATCGCGTGTCAGAATCCGTGACCAATTGCAAGTTGCCGCCTCCTGCGCCAGGTACCATCAGTCCGGCTGCCGAATTTGCGAACTCCGTCTCTCGCAGCTCGTCTTGGCTGACTGGTCCCATTCAAGGTGCCTGGATTGCACGCGATACCCGCGCTCGCTTTTCTAACCGCCAGACTATTGATGGCTTGAAGGCGACGTTTCAAAACGTTTGCCATACGGATGAGTGCAAAGACGGCTTCCTTCAGGAGATTGAACTCGCCTACGACGGCGACGCCTCGGAGAGTTGGCATATGCCGACCCACGCGCTTTGCGGCATGCGGCTAGCGCTCGGACGCCCTGGGCCTTGGGAGGATATGGGTGAATGTAATGCCCACTACACCCGGAAAATTGAGGCCGAAAAGGGCTCAAGCGGTAACGTCAATGTTTCTTGTAACAACCAGCACGCGCTTGATTGGATTGAGCAGCTGCTCGCTAAACCTTAAGCAGCGATTGTCATGGTCTCTTTATGGCCAGCGCCTGAGATTTCCTTTCGAGAACGTCCATTCTGGCGTGACGAGATCGCCGGTTGGCGGGGCGTACCAAGGTGAGCCATCGCCGTTCGCTAAGTTTTTCAAGACATGCATGTCTTGGGCGGGCATGTAGCTCTGGATCAGCAAAAAGCGTTTTGCGCGGGTGAGTTTGTTCTCGGCCATGTCAGCAACGATGACGGCGTGGCCAGGAAATCCGCCTTTGATAAACACATCGCCAATTTGAACAGTGGCGGCATCCACCGGCGTCAGCTCTTTTTCCAGCGAGGCCGTGCCGGCATAGGCGAATACCAAATCCATATATTTGCGGAAGCTGACATAACCGGCATCTGGTTCTGCCGATTTTTTCCATGTCTTGGCGCTCTCATTGGGCCTCTCGCCCTTGGCATATCGCAAAAACGGCACTGGATTGCCGGACATAAAATTGAAGGCGATTTCGGCTTGCCGGCCGGCACCGTACAGCCATTCTGCCCTCAGCCGCATGACGGCATCGGCGCATTGCTGCAAATCACGCGTTCCCGTATCGATATCGATGACGGCGGCATGCAGGTCCTGGCGGCCTTTGGATTTGCCATCAAACAGCATAACGGGCGCATCTTTTGATTTCAGGGCCAAGCCGCGCAGCCATTCGGCGAAGCTGCCAGGCGCGGTTGCAACACGTTCAAAGCCTGACGGCGGCGCAAAGCGCGTTTCAATCGTCTCCGGTTTCGCCGCCGCAGTGCGCCAGGAATAACTGGTCTCGGCTGAGGCGGGGCGGGACACGAAACTAACGGCGCTCAACAGCAGGACAAGCAAGGCCTCCGGCCACGCATGCGCGGCGCGCCATATGCGATGACCGCGATGCATCAACGGCGGCGGCATCCTTTGTCCCTCAAGGTTAACAAATTATTCTTCTCCCTTTCATACCATAAGCAAGACGGACAGGACCAAAGGCTATGATGCGCATAATTTTCACCTTTTTCTCGATGCTGGCACTTGGCGCAATGACGGCGGCAGGTCTGGCGGCGCTGATCCCTTGGGCAACGGGACGGAGCGGCGGCGCGGCCATGGCCAGCCAGAGCGGGCTGCATCTGGAGTCGCTTCTCTTAGGTCTCACGATGGGGCTGTTTCTGGGCATCATCGGACGCTACCACTGGGCCGATATTCCGCGCCGGATCGTGACCTGGTTCCTGATCCGCGAGCGCCAGTTTTTCTATTATACCCTGATCGCTGGATGTGTGACGGTGCTGCTGTTTTATTGAGGGGGCTTTGCGCCTTCGCTGTTTGGGTACAAAGCGGCCATCAACGTCACGCTTCAGTTTTTGGGCATTGCGGCGGCAGTTCTCGATATGTGCAGCCTCGGCTTGTCTGCGCTCTCGAATGGCTTTGAGACGCGGGTAACCGCGCCAGTTGCGTCTCTTTTCGCTGATCTCTTGGCGGATTTCGAAGGCGCGTACGGTCTCGTCGAGCCGGTCCAAGACCTTGGCGAGGGCCCGCATTTGCACCCGGCCCGTCCAGCTGCGCGGGATTTTGGGTCTCTTAGCGCCCGTTCGCGTCAGGTTGCGGGGCCCGTGCTTGTTCATATTTTCGCTTTTGCGTGCCATGGTGAACGTGTCCTTTCTGCGGATTTTTGCGCGGGCGGAGGCTGGCTAGACAACGCTCCGCCGCCGCCGCGCGCTTCAAAAGCACCGGGGATTGCCAAGAAAAGTGCGGAGCGGAGCGGACGTGCGCCGCGGATTTTTAGTTTCAAAAAACGGACGCAAGCCCGCTCCACGGAACACCGGTGTCGAGTCCTAGACGTCACTACTTTCGCCAGGGGGCTGCTCCCCACGTAGGTGTCTCACCCATACGCGAGTGACGGTTGCTCTAAGGCCGGTCCGTGCATGGCGGACCAGCCAGCGGTGTCCCCAGGCCAAGCGCACCGCTATGGCTGTGCGGCGCGCCCCACGGAGGCCCGGTTGCGATGGAGTATGAGGGCGGTTGAGGGGGCGGGGATAAGTTTTTTTGGGTCATGGATTCATCTGCGAACCGCCCTTAACTAGTGCAAGATCGCGTTCCTTTGGGTATATTTAGCCGCCCTGCTATTCATAACTTCAGCCGAGATACCCTGTGTGGTCCGAACTCCCGCTTGAATTCAATGTGGTTGGTACACCCGTCAGCTTTCAAAGCGACAACGCAAGGGCTAAAGAAGAATGGAAAACGAAGGTCTTGGCAGCAGCCCTACAGGTTATCGAGGGCGGCGCTTGGGCATTTGATCAATCTCGTTTGGCGGTAACATTGTTCTATTTCCCACAAGCACCAATGCCCGGCGACTTGGATAATATCTTGAAATTGACCTTGGATGCATTGATTCCAAATGTGTACCTTGATGATGGGCTGATAGATCGTGTCCTGATCCAGCGTTTTGATCCGACAGGCAGTTTCACTTTCGCGTCACCTAGCGACAAGCTGGTTGCGGCCATGGCGTTAGAAGAGCCTGTACTCTATATTAGAATTGCTGAATTGCCGCTTGAGGATGTCAATGCATGAACGAGTTTGATATTGCCGAGAAAACTATCCTGGATCGTCATGAACCATCTTGGGTAGCAAAGGGATACACGGTGGTGCGGCGCCCGTCGCGCGCGACGCTGCCAAATTTTTTTGAAAAGTTCGAGCCTGACGCAGTACTGCTCGGACGCATTCCGCAGGTTGTAGTCGAGGTGGTTCGCAAAGGTCAGCCTCAAGTCGAGCGCAAGGTTCGGGAATTGAATGCTCTTCTGCAGGGCCACGATGATTGGCGCCTTGAGATTCTGTATGTTGGGGAGGAGCCGGATATACTGCCACTGGTTCCTACTTACCGCCTGAAAGAATCATTGGCGAACGTTCGTCAACTCGCGGCTGTCGAACAACGCGGCGGACTATTGCTTCTTTGGGCCACGCTTGAGGCTTTAAGTCGGCGTTTGGAGCCTCGCAAAACAGAGCGACCACAATCTCCTGGTCGTATCGTCGAATTGCTTGCGGGGGCGGGATTCATTGCGCCAAGTGAAGCAGAGCGCCTTCGCGAAGGAGTCCATTGGCGTAACCGCCTGGTGCATGGAGATCTCGACGTATCACCTTCGCAAGGTCAGGTGCTCAATCTTGCAGATATTGTCGAAGACTTAATTAGGGTCCTTGAAAGACGCGAGAAGGATCAGCTAGCCTCTTGAAAAAATTTGGCTAAGGCGCTCGCGGCAAAGACGGCGTCATACGGCGTTCCGCCGAAGGCAAAAAAATTGGGCTGAGTGCAACGGGGCAACTATTGCGACCTACGCACTTCGTTGCGAACATAACGGCGGCGCCTGCGCGCCGGATGCCAATGGCGGCAGCAACACGAACACCTAATACGTTCACAGCACCCACAGCGCCCGCAAAACCAACACCTTCACCAGCGACCATGTTGCCGCCGTTGTTTGGGTGAAGATTGGCTGACGTGAGGATTGCCACGATTGACGTAGTCCGCTTGCCGCCATCCGCGCGAAACAATTTGGACAATTTGGGAGCGTGATCTCATGACTATTTTATCCGCCATGCGCTTTGGCCTGTTGGCGCTCGCGGCGTTTGCAAGTACAACCTCCGAAAGTCATGCCGACAGCGGCAGCGTCAGCCTCACCATCTACAAGGCAGGCTGGATCATCGGCGGCTCGGGCGGTAGTGGCGTGCTGAGATTTCACGGCAGCGTCTATGGCTTGTCGGCTGGCGGCTTGGATTACGGGCTGGTGTTCGGCGGCTCGAAAACGGTGCTGCACGGACGCGTCAGCCACATCAACCGGCCATCCGATGTTGCGGGCGTGTATGGGGCGGCGGGTGCGGGTCTGGCGATTGGCGGCGGCGCCCGTGCCATCGTGCTGACCAACCAGAAGGGCGCGGTGCTGCAACTGAGCGGCCATCAAGTCGGGTTGCTGGTCAACGCCGATCTGAGCGGGCTGGCGATTACGTTGAAGTAGCTTTGCGTATTCCTCACATCTCTCCCGTCGCCAGCCACTTGGCGCAGCCCGCGTAGCCCGGAATAATTCGGAGCCGAGATTCGTAGGGCGGATTAGCGGCGCTCTGCACTCGCTGCGTAATCCGCCGATCCAGACATGAATGCGGTTCGAAAATCTCGCTTGTTGCCGGCGGATTACGCGCGGTACGCTGGCCTAAATTCATATCGCTAAATTATGGCTCGCGCTAATCCGCCCTACGGTTCTCGGC
>JAYTQI010000354.1:0-3619 GCA_043746825.1 Hyphomicrobium sp.
TCAACAGGTTTGCGCACCAGCGCGGTGAGACCCAATCCCACGCACAAGAAGATCAGCGCGAAGGCGAGGATAGCGAGATCGTGACCCGGCCATTCAACGCCGAGTCCTTCGCCGGTCCAGAACACCCCGAATGCCGACAGCATCACCCCGACCGCGAATTTGAGGGTGTTCTCCGGCACCTGCGACAACGGCTTGTGAACGAGAGCGCCCACCATCAACACTAGCACGCACGCGGCAAGTGCGCCGAGGCTGGCAGGCAACAGCAGTCCCCGCCCTGCGCCAACCGCGATGACGATGAAGACGACTTCGACACCCTCGAGAACCACGGCCTTGAACGCGGTCAAGCCCGCCAGCCAGTCGAGATGGTTTTGTTTCTGATTAGCCGCGTCTTGCAAGCTGCCGGTTTCCTTTGAGAACGCCAGCTCCTCGTCATGAAGGGGTATGATGCCCGCGCCGCGCAGAATGGCTTTGCGCAGCCAGCGCAATCCAAACAGCAGCAGCAGCACGCCAATCGCCAATTGCAGGGCGTGCAGCGGCACCTGATCGAGCACCGGCCCCAGCGCCAGCACGACGACAATCAAAAGTGCGAGGCCAGCAGCCGTTCCGAGCAGCGCTGGCCGCCAGCCGCGAATGGTCGCGACCGCCAGCACAATCGTGAAGGCTTCGACGACCTCGACCAGCGACGCCAAAAACGCGGCAGTGATGGCAGGCCCGGCAGTGGCCCAGGAGAACGTCATTAGTGAAGAGCCTTTGGGTTGGGGTGGGGAAAGTCACAATGAGATCATAGCGTACTTCGAAAGATGCCGTGATTGTATGGATTTTCAGAAACGGAGCACAAATCTCTCAACTGCGTTCCCGGATCTGTGTTGGCCGATGGGGCCAACACAGATCCGGGATCACGTCCAAGCGTTTGAGCCGCCTTCTATCCACCGCTGACGACACGACCCCGGATATTCGCGTCGCGGGTAGCGCGCCGCTTCTTCCGGGGACGCAGAGGTGAGGGAATTGCGCGACTGCCGAGTCTAAATGAGCGAACAGGCCGAATTCTAGTTATGAACTTTTTACACCCCCAACTCCCCCTCAAATTTCACCGCGTTCGCTTCGCCCTTGCCCTTGGCGTCCGACTTCACGCCCCAGGGGGCGATGACGTCGCCGATAATAACGGGGGCTTCGCCGGCGTCTTTGAGAGCCGCGAGAACCTCCTTGGCGCGTTTTTTATCAACGACAATCACCATGCCGATGCCGCAGTTGAAGGTGCGCAGCATTTCGGTGTCGTCCAAGTGTCCTGTCTTGGCCAGCCAGCCAAAAACTGGCGGGACTTTGAAGGATGAGAGTTCAACACGCGCGGCCTTGTCAGCGGGCATGACGCGCGGGATGTTTTCCGCCAAGCCACCACCCGTAATGTGAGAGAGCGCCTTGATGGCGCCCTTCGGTCCGCCGCCGCCGGTCGCCCGGATCGCAGTGAGCAGAGGCTTCACATAAATTCGTGTTGGCGTCAGCAGGGCGGTGGCGACGCTTTTATTTTTGGCGAACGGCGCTTTGGCGTGCCAGCCGAGCTTGGCTTCGTTCACCAAGCGCCGCACTAGCGAATAGCCGTTTGAATGCACACCCGAGGATGGCAAACCAATCAGCACATCACCAATCGCGATGTCGCTTCGCGGCAAAATTTCGCCGCGCTCGACCGCGCCAACAGAAAATCCCGCGAGATCATAATCACCTTCCTTGTACATGCCGGGCATCTCAGCCGTCTCGCCACCAATCAGTGCGCAGCCAGCCAATTTGCAACCCTCTGCTACGCCCGCGATGACGTCGCGCGCGATGGCCACATCCAATTTGCCAACCGCAAAGTAGTCGAGAAAAAATAACGGCTCCGCGCCTTGCACCACCAGATCGTTGACGCACATCGCGACCAGATCAATGCCAATTGTCGCGTGCTGGCCCGTGTCGATGGCGATCTTTAATTTTGTGCCGACGCCGTCATTTGCAGCAACCAGGATCGCGTCTTTGAAGCCAGCACGCTTAAGATCGAACAAACCACCGAAGCCGCCGAGATCCACGTCCGCGCCTTTGCGGCTGGTTGCTTTGGCTAATGGCTTGATGGCGCGCACCAGCGCATTGCCCGCGTCAATATCAACACCCGCCGCTGCGTAAGTGATGGCCTTGGATTTTGTACTTTTGGAAACGGTAGTTTTGGGAGGAGACATTTGTCCTCATGATTGTGAGCGGGTGCCGCGATTTAAGGCCGGAATGACTTGCAAAGCTTGGGGTAAACTCACTTTTGCCCCATTGCCATTCAGAGATGGGGGTCGTAGCAGCTTGGGGGATAAGGGGCAACGTGCTCAAGATCCAATTCGGGGGAGAGAAACGGGCGTGCCGAGACTACATCGACTTCTTTTGTGTCTCGCACTCAGCGTTGCTACGGCAATGCCTGTCCCCGCGCATGCGGCCAAGGAGGAAAAGCCCTTCACGGTCGCCAATTATCCAGTCGAAGCCAGCGACAAGAACGCGGTTGCCGCCAAGGACAAGGCGGTCAGTGATGGTCAGCAGGCGGCGTTCCGATCCCTTCTCAAACGTCTCGTGCCCGTGACCTCCTACAAACAGTTGACACGCCTCTCTAAGATCAAGGCTGCAGATCTGGTCTCGGGCGTCTCGGTGCGCTCGGAGCGCAATTCCTCAACCCAATATATCGCCAACCTCGATTTTTCATTCGAGCCACAGGCTGTGCGCTTGGCTCTGTCGCGGGAAGGCATTCCGTTTGTTGAGGCGCAGGCAGCAACCGTAACCATTGTGCCTGTCATCCAGCAAGGCAATCCGCCAGACACTAAAGGCGACACCGGTTCCTGGCGCGAGGCCTGGAAGGCCCTCGACCTCGAGCACACGCTCACCCCGGTCAAGCTTGATGAACTTAAAAGCGTCATCCATAGCGATACCGTCAAAACGCTGCTGGCCAAAGACGATAGCGCTATTCGCATTCTGACGGCTGAATACAAAACCGATCTGATTGTGCTGGCGATTGTTGAGCCTGATCTTGCCGCCAAGAAGATGCTCGTGACCTTGGCTGGCCAAGACGTTGCCGGACCATTGTTCTTGAAACGCAGCTACCGCATTTCGGACGGCGACATCAATTACACCTCTGAGCTGGCGGCCATCGTCGCACTCGGCGTATTGGAAGGCCGCTGGAAGGCCGTTAGAGCCCCGGCCGTCACCGCCGCTTATGCAGCGCCAGAGTCCCAACCCGCTTGGAGCGCGTCTCCAGGTGGGGTCAATTCCTCAGGATTGGGTGAGCCGGTAAAATTCGTCGCGGAATTTGGCTCCCTTTCACAATGGAACGAGATCCGTACCCAGCTCTTGGATACACCTGGGGTTGAAAATCTCGGTATTCTGGCCGTTTCCGCGCGTAACGCGGAGGTCTCACTCGACTACCCTGGCGGCATTCGCGGGCTCGCCAATGCCTTGGGCGCGCGCGGCCTGAGCCTCCAGGACAACGGTGCCGGCTGGACGCTGAAATCGAGCTACTAACCCCGCATGAGTAACTGTTTCGCCTCTTTCCCAGTCAATTCATCGACGTTGACATTGTTTGCGGGCAAAACCCTGTAAGTTATTGTCGTAAGCCTCGACG
>JAYTQI010000355.1:0-1585 GCA_043746825.1 Hyphomicrobium sp.
CGCGCCTGCGCCAGGCGACGAAAAGCGTTGAAATCAAGTTCGGGCTGGAACTCGGAGGCTGACTGCATAACGTTCTGTAACACCTGAAAATGCCGCACGCTGCCCCAGACTGCCCGGTTGAAGGGCGATTGCGGGTCTTAAATGCCCATGAATCATTATACGGTCAAAGTCTCGGGCAAGGATTTCAGCCTGATAAGTGGCGGGAGCCGGTAGTGAGCGCGGGTCTAGAGACGGGGCCACGTTTTGGGCGACGTTGGGTTGCGGCATTTGCCGCGGCCGTGCTGTGCCTTGTGCTGAGTGCACCGGCTCAAGCGGGATCAACTGTCGATTTTCTCAACTCCCTATCGGACAGCGAAGCCAGCGCCTTTCAGGACTGGAAAGCAGCGCGCCGCGCCTACGAGCAGAAACTCGATACCTATTGGGATCAAGTCGATGCCAAGCGCCAGGCCCGCAAGCCCAAGCGCGCCGCCAAGCTGGCGTTCGACGCGAGCGACTACATTATGAGTTTTCCGCCGGTCTACAACGGACCGAAACTCGGCGCAGCGCTCGCCAAAAAATATGAAAAATTCACCGATGACCAGGAGAAGTCGCAGCCAACGCCGCCTCAGGAGCTGTCAACAGTTGCCGATTACCTCGAGGCGGCAAAGCGTGTCTACAACTTCACGCCGGAACGCTTGAGCGAAAAGGAATTCAAACGCCGCTATGCCGAGGAGGCGCTGGCGCTGGGTCTCACCAAGGATCAAGTGGTGCGCGTTTATGCGCTTGAGACGGGCGGTATCGGCACGTACGATATGCAATCGGGTATTCATCCGATCAAGAAAACCGGGCGCGCAATCTCGAGTGCGATCGGTTATGCGCAATTGCTTGACGCCAACTCTGTCGATGAACTCTCGCAACATGGCGCGTCGTTTATCGAGCGCTTTGGCGAGAAGCTGCGTAACCCCGGCTTGACGGCGCAGCGCCGGGCGAGCCTGAAAACGAAACTGGCGGCGCTGAAGCACATGGTGGCGAACGTCAAACATGTGCCCAAGACCTGGGAAGCCGACCAGGCCTATGCCAAAACGTCCGAAGGTATGGGCATTCACGCTATTAATCTCGACGGCGACATCGGGCCGATGCTCCAAGCGGTGAAGCTCAAAGGGTTGAAAGATACGGCGGAAAAGTTCGGCCGCCCAACGCTCGCCGGCGCTGAGATGGAAGCCATGAATTTGTCTGGTCCCGTCACGGGACTCGAAATGATGCAACCCGTTGGGCAAAAAGCTCCTGTCACAAATTTCTTCGCTAGGCGTGCATACTACGTCAATAAAATGGTTGTTGGTTTGACGGGCGAACAACTGCTGGCCGAACTCGGGCGGCGGATGGACAGCGACGTCAATAGCGCTGGATCCAAAGAATTCGCTGACGCTTTTGATAGCGTCTCGCAGGGCCGGACAGCCGCGGAGCGCTAGGGCTGCGGCAGATTCCCGGTATTTTCCTCGCATGCGCTTAAGCGATCGAGCGAACGATCCCAATCAAGTCAGGCCCGCGGATGCCCTTAATGATGTATCCCTTGGCTCCGGCCAATAGGGCATCGGAAATGTCTTCT
>JAYTQI010000356.1:0-3608 GCA_043746825.1 Hyphomicrobium sp.
ACATCGAGCACATCTTTGATCTGCTCCCACTTCTGCAAATCGGCGTCAGGGATGAGACCCTTGAGAAAAGTTTCTTTCGCGTTCGTCTCAAACCAAACGTCGGCGCCTTTTTCCGCGAAGGCTTTTTCGATGCGCGTCATCAGCTCGGCGTTGTTCGCATCCGTCCAAGCCTGGCCCCCGGTACCTTGCATGGACGGGCCGGGGATGACCTGCTCGGTCTCGCTGTTGCGGAAAACAGAAATCGGCACGCCCCAGGCACGCTGCCGCGACACCACCCAATCGGGCTTGGCTTCGATCATACCGGTGATGCGATTCTGCCCAGTCTTCGGCACCCATTCGGTGTGTTTGATTTCCTCGAGGGAAATTTGGCGGAGTGTTGGGGCGTTACCCTTCGCGACCGGCGGCCGGCTCCCCGCAGGGGAGTCGCCGGGCGCAAACGAAAGAGGCTTATCCATCGCTATAAACCACTGCGGGGTGTTGCGGAAAATGACCGGCTTTTTTGAACGCCACGAGTGCGGGTATTGATGCTTCAAGCGGCCACGGGCGATGATGTTGCCAGACTCTTGCAAGGCTTTGATCACCGCATCATTGGCGTCGCCCTTGTCGCCGTTTTCCTTGAGTACGCGCTTGCCCGTGAATCCTGGCGCGGCGTCCGTCATCACGCCGTCAGCGTCCACCGTAAATGGAACTGTCACATCAATTCCGCGCGCTGCGAGCGCGCGGCTGTTCTTGGTCCAGATGATGTAGTCGTCCGCACCATGCCCTGGCGCGGTGTGCACAAATCCCGTGCCCGTGTCGTCGGTGACGTGATCGCCATCGAGGAGGGGGACCTTGAAATCATAACTGAGTGAGGCGAGTGGGTGGCGGCATACGAGCGCGTTCATACCATTTGGATTAACAGTGCCCAGCCGCTTATAATTCTCGACCTTCGCAGCCTTCATGACATCAGCAACTAACTTGTCAGCAAGAACATACACGTCTCCAGCTTTGGCCCAATTTCCATCGGGCGCCGCCGTGACCTTGTAAATGCCGTAGGCGATCTTAGACGAAAAGCTGATCGCCCGGTTGCCCGGCAATGTCCAAGGCGTCGTCGTCCAAATGACAACCGATGCGCTGTCGAACTTCCCCCAAAGATTTTCATGTCTGGCAGGAGGCTTGAAACCTTCTAAACCTTTTGGCATTTCGATTTCATGACGCTCGTCCGAGATCATGATCATGGGCCAATTTAATGGAAACTTCACCCACACCATGTCGGACTGATAATCCTGATACTCGATCTCAGCCTCAGCCAGCGCGGTCTTTTCAACCACGCTCCACATCACCGGCTTCGAACCGCGATACAATTGCCCGGACGCTGCAAACTTCATCAGTTCGCGCGCAATTGTGGCTTCAGCCCGATAATCCATCGTCGAATACGGATGATCCCAATCGCCGACCACGCCCAAGCGCTTGAACTCCTCGCGCTGGACGTCGAGCCATTTTTTTGCAAACTCGCGGCACTCGGCGCGGAACGCATTCATGGCTTTGGGATCAGAGAAATTCGGCTTCTCCTTGCCCTTGGCGCGATAGGCTTCCTCGATCTTCCATTCGATAGGCAGGCCGTGACAATCCCAGCCCGGCACATAATTCGAGTCATGCCCCAGCATCTGCTGCGACTTGACCACAAGATCTTTCAAAATTTTATTCAGCGCGTGGCCGATGTGGATGTTGCCGTTGGCATAGGGCGGGCCATCGTGCAGCACGAACTTGGTCCGGCCCTTCGATTGCGCCCGCAGCTTTTTGTAAAGCCCGATCTCGTCCCAGCGCTTCAACAGCTTCGGCTCAAGCTCAGGCAAGCCCGCGCGCATCGGAAACTCGGTCTGGGGCAGGAACAGCGTGGTGCTCCAGTTGCGGCCCTCGCTTCCACTGGCCGGTTTACCTTCAGTCTTCTGCGGGGCGTTGGCTTTATCGGACATCGTTAATGCGTCTTTCTTGTTCCTAAAGTGTTCCGGCCTTCTAGCAATCCCGCGTGGTTAAAGCAAAGCTGCGGGGCCTTTTTGCCAGAATACACCCGGGGCAGCGCACGGGGATAACTTTTGGGCCATTCGATCACCACCAACTCGTTCGTAACGGACCGCTGATTTCCCCCTCCCCCTTGCGGGGAGGGGCAGGGGTGGGGGTAACGCCGAGCAATGACTGCTAGCAGCTTCGCGGTTCGTCTCACCTCTAGTTCTGTGAAGAAAAGGCTCACTTCGCCAAGTTCTTCACCCCACCCCCAACCCCTCCCCGTCGAGGGGGGGGAGCCGCGCTCAACAACTTAGGTTCGTCGATGCGAGCCCCATTCAAATGGAAGGCGAAGCCAAAACCGCTCTCACCCGCGCCACATCTTCGTCCATCTGCCGGATCAAGTCCTCGGGCGAATGAAACTTGCGATCACCACGGATGAAATCGATGAACTCGACATCCATATCGTGGCCGTAGAGATCGCCTTTGAAATCGATCAGATAAACTTCCAGCACCGGCAAGCCATCATCAAACGTTGGCCGCGTGCCGAGATATGCCGCCGCGTTATGCGTCACGCCATCGGCATTGGCTTTGACTGCGTAAATGCCATGCCCCAGCGCCGTGCCCTTCGGCATCGGAATGTTGGCGGTCGGAAAACCCATGCCGGTGCCGCGATGCGCGCCGCCGACAATTTTGCCAGCAACGTGCCAGTTCTCGCCCAAGATGCGGGCCGCGCCTCGGACATCGCCTTGCGCCAAATGCAAGCGCACGGAGCTTGAGGAAAACGCTTCACCCAATTCTGCAACCGGCGGGACAACAGTCACGCCAAATCCCATTTCCTGGCCGAGCTTCGTCATCAGCTCAGGATTACCGCCGCGCTTGTTGCCAAAATAAAAATCATAACCAATGATGACATGCGCCACGCCAAGGCCCGCGACCAGCACGCGCTCGATAAATTCGGTGGCCGTCAACGCAGCAAAATGCGCGTCAAACGGCTCAATAAACGCGACTTTGATGCCGAGGCTTTCTATCAGCTTCAGTTTGCGGTTCAAGGGCGTTAAGCGGAACAGCGCTTCGTTGGGCTGAAAAAACTCGCGCGGATGCGGCTCGAACATCATGACGCCGGAAGCGCGCTCAAGCACTTTTGCTTTCGTCACGGCTTCGCGGATCAAGGCCCGGTGCCCGCGATGCACGCCGTCGAAATTACCGATCGCGACAACCGCGCCCCGGACATTGACAGGCACATGCGTGTGGCCGTGGACAACTTGCATGCGCGCGGTCTCTCTTTGGGTTTTCAGACGGTCACTTCGGCCGGGCGGGGACCATCAACACGGCTTCGCCAGTCAACACGGCTTTGCCGCCGACAGAACACATACAGTCAAATCTCGCGCGGCGCTTATCGGGGATCAGCTCAACCAGCTTAACCGTCGTCACCACGTGATCGTCGATCTTGACCGGACCTTTGAAGTTCAGGCTCTGCGAAATATAGATCGCGCCGGGGCCAGGCAGCTGCATCCCAAAAATCGCCGAGATGTATCCGGCCGACAAAATGCCGTGCGCGATACGCTCTTTGAAAATCGTGCCCGCAGCATAGTCGGCATCGAGATGCACCGGATTGTAGTCGC
>JAYTQI010000357.1:0-1579 GCA_043746825.1 Hyphomicrobium sp.
CCGAGCTCGTCCACCAATTGCTTTTTGTCGGCTTCCGGAATGCTCTCATCCTTCTTGACGTCTTCCAGCTCCTTCTGGAGTGCATCGACGGGATCGATAAAATTTCCGCTTGTGCTGTCAAGGCCGGCCATCACAATCGAAATATTAGCAGCGACATCGTCGAGCTCGGAGAAATCTTTGAAGCCATGTTTCTTGGCAATGGTCTCAAGCTCGGCTTGAAGTGCTGGATCAGGCTTCTCACCGGCCGCTTGGATCTTGGACGCTATGGCCGCGAGGTCCGCCTGAGCGGTGATGAAATTCTTCACCTGGCCATCCGACAGCTGCATCTGTTTGACGTCTTGAGCCGACGCCACCGCCGCAATACCGAGGCTGAGGGCCATCAACACCAGCAAACGCAGCATCTGATCGAAACAAGTCGTCATGTGGCAGTCCTCCTCGTGAATCTTCCGGTCAGAGCGGCGCAGGAATTTGATCGCAACCTCACACGCGCACTGCGTCGATAATAAGAACGTCAGGTCGGCGGTCATCCGGCGCTGACAACATCACGAAAAGCCAAATCTTGCACGGCCACAATTCAAGAGACAAGGGATCAGACTGCTTAGGAACCTTCGGCGAGGCGATTATCGGCTTGACAAACCCACAGGTAAGGCCTTATATCTCTTCTCAGAATTTGAAGGGATTAAGTCATGTCGGCACTCAGCGCGCATCATTTCCACGACGAAACGGCAGCTTTCGCCGAATTGGAGAGCCTAATTTGGCCTCACGGCCCCGTTTGCCCCCACTGCGGCGGCAAAGATCGCATCTATAAGTTGCAGGGCGTCCGCACCAAGCCGAGCAAGAAACACCCGGAAGGCGTTGAGCGTCCAGGCCTCAAGAAGTGCGGCCACTGCCGCAAACAGTTTACGGTTCGCGTCGGCACCGTTTTCGAGAGCAGCCATATTCCGCTGCACAAGTGGTTCCAGGCCGTTCACCTGATGTGCTCATCAAAGAAAGGCATCAGCAGCCATCAGCTTCACCGCACACTAGAGATCAACTACGAGGCGGCATGGTTCATGTCGCATCGTATTCGTGAAGCCATGCGTTCAGGCGGTCTTAGCCCGATGGGTGGCGGTGGCGGCATCGTGGAAATCGACGAAACTTTCATCGGCAAAAAGAACAAGGTCAAAGCTGGTGGTATCCATCACAAGCACGCCGTACTGACATTGGTCAGTCGCGGCGGCGAAGCCCGCAGCTTCCATGTTGATCGCGCCAACACTGAGAACATAATGCCAATTGTTCGCGCGAACCTTGCCGCCGAAGCCAAGGTCGTGACGGACGATGCTGGCCACTACCGCAACTTAAATAAGGAATTTCTGCACGCATTCGTCAACCACTCAGCTGGCCAGTATGGTCGCGGTGAAATCCACACTAACACAATTGAAGGCTACTATTCGATCTTCAAGCGCGGCATGAAGGGCGTCTATCAGCATTGCCGCGAGAAGCATTTGCACCGGTATCTGGCCGAGTTCGATTTCCGCCATAACAATCGGATCGCGCTGGGCGTGGATGATGCGGCGCGCGCTGACAAGCTGCTTGCGGG
>JAYTQI010000358.1:0-3600 GCA_043746825.1 Hyphomicrobium sp.
TGCGATTTGCATTGGCAACGAAGAGCTGTTTCGCTCATTGAGGGTGGAATACCGTGCCTGCGCCCCTTACATGCCAGAGAATGGCCACCATTGCCGGCCTACTAAGATGATCACAAGTTGCCGTGTCTCACGCGGGAGAGGCATTCAAACAATGAAGCGATTACTTCTCAAGGCCAGTCTTTTGACACTGTTTGCGGCGGTTTACATGGCGTCCCCGTTTGTGACGGCCTGGTTTATCCGCGAAGCCGTGCGCAATGGTGATGCGGCATATCTCGAAAAGGTTATCGATTGGCCCTCAGTCCGCGAAACCTTAAAGCCTGCGGTCGCGCGCATTGCGCTGAGCATGCCTGAACCCGGCGCGCAGCCGGTGACTGATGAGCCCGGCCTCTGGCAGCGCTTTAAGACCTATGTTGGCCAAAGCGCGCTCGATAGCGCCATCGATGGCTACATCACGCCCGAAGGCCTGCCCAAACTGTTCACCTGGCGCAAATTTTACCGCGACAATATCTCGGGCGAACCCGATGAAGCCAAGGTGCTGCCCATCACCGAGCGCATTAAGCGCTCATGGGCCCGTGTCAAGCGCGCCGAGTTCACGAGCTTGGTCAATTTCGAAATCGACATGGCCGACAAGCACGACCCCAACCGGATTTATCTGGGCAAACTCGAATTCAACGGCCTTGGCTGGAAGCTGCATGAGCTGCGCATCAAGATGCTGACGACCGTCGAGAACACTGTAAGCAAATTCACCTCGGGCAGTTGAGGTTCAATCCCCCAATCGCTTCAGGGCAGCCGAGAAGCGCTTGATCTCAGCCTCGCACTCAGCCTTGCGGTCTTTGGCTTCTTCAATGGCTTCTTCTTTCGCGCGCTCGATGAAATTTGGGTTTGATAGCTTGGCGTCCATCTTGGCGAGGTCGCTGGAGGCGGCCTCAATGGCTTTTTCCAGGCGCTTTTTCTCAGACCCCATATCGATGATGCCAGACAAAGGCAGCGCCGCCGTCGTCTCACCCGTTATGATCAGAGCTGCCGATTTCGGCGCGGTTTTTTCAAAGGTGATGGACTCGAGACGGGCGAGGCGCTTGATGGTTTCATCATTGCGTTCCGCGCGATCTTTGAGCGCCTTATCAGCGCCAACCAGCACCAGCGGGATTTTGGCGCCCGCTGGCACGCTCATTTCGGTTCTGACAGAGCGAATTTCCGAAACCAGCCGCACGATCCAGTTGATTTCATCTGTCGCGTTTTGATCGACAAGCCCATCGAGCTGCGGCCATTCGCTGAGGCACAACAGCGAGCGGCGCGCCACGCCATGCTCGACCATATGCGCCCACAGTTCTTCTGTGATGAACGGCATGAACGGGTGCAGCAGCTTCAAGATCTGATCTAGGACCCAGGCGGTGACGGCGCGGGTTTCGGCTTTGGCTTGCTCATCATCGCCAGCGAGCAGCGGCTTGATGAGTTCGACGTACCAATCGCAGAACTGGCCCCAGACAAATTCGTAAGCACCGTTGGCGGCTTCGTTGAAGCGATACGCCTCCAGCGCCTCTGTCACCGTCTTGGACGCCAGCTCCGTCTCACCGATGATCCACTTGTTGATGGTCTGCTTGACACGCTTAGGATCAAAGTCCTGCTGGCGCACGCACTCGTTCATTTCAGCGAAGCGCGAGGCGTTCCAGAGCTTGGTTGCGAAATTGCGATAGCCTTCGACGCGCGCTTTCGCGAGTTTGATATCGCGGCCTTGGGCGGCCATAGCGGCGAGCGTGAAGCGCAGCGCATCCGCGCCAAATTCATCGATCAGGACGAGCGGGTCCATGACGTTGCCCTTGGACTTGCTCATCTTCTGGCCTTTTTCATCCCGGACCAGGGCGTGGATGTAGACTTGGCGGAACGGCACTTCTTTCATGAAGTGCAGGCCCATCATCATCATGCGGGCGACCCAGAAGAAGATGATGTCGAAGCCGGTGACAAGGACGGAGGTTGGGTAGTAGCGTTTCAGTTCCGGCGTTTTGTCCGGCCAGCCGAGCGTCGAGAACGGCCACAAGGCGGATGAAAACCAGGTATCGAGGACGTCAGGATCGCGTTCGATCGTGACTTCTGTCAAGGATTTATCATTGATCCCGAGTCTCTGCGTGAGTTTGGAAGAATACCGCTCTGTCAGCGACATTGTCGCCGGATACTCCGCACGGACGTTGCAACGATAGTGCTTTTTTGCAGCAGAAATCGCGTCATCTTCCGAGAGTTGTACAAATACCGTCTTATCCGGCCCGTACCACGCCGGAATTTGGTGCCCCCACCACAGTTGCCGGGATACGCACCAAGGTTGGATGTTATGCATCCACTCGTCGTAGGTTTTCTTCCAGTTCGCCGGAATGAATTCAGTTTTACCGCTGTCGACGGCCTTGATCGCGTCCTTGGCGAGTTCGGCCGCGTTGACGTACCACTGATCCGTCAACCACGGCTCGATCACAACGCCGGAGCGGTCACCATGTGGAACGGTGTGCGTTGTCGGCTCGATTTTTTCTAGCAATCCTTTTTCGGCCAACATCGATATGATGCGTTTCCGGGCTTCGAAACGATCAATGCTGTCGGCGCGACTGATCAAACTTGATAATTCGCTATGTCCCTTGTCACGCAATAGCTCAGCAGCTCTGTCAAGCATTTCTTCACGTGGTCCATTCCTCATATTAGAAATTACGTGGCCATAGTTATCGTCGATGAACCCGGCAAGAAATTCGGCATTGTCGGCAACGACAATCCGTGCTTCCGCATCCAATACATTGATCTGCGCCAGGTTGTGGCGCTTCCCAACCTCAAAGTCATTAAAGTCATGCGCTGGCGTAATCTTGACCGCGCCTGTGCCCTTGGTGGGATCAGAATAGTCATCCGCAACAATTGGGATCACGCGACCGACCAACGGCAGCGTTACGGTCGCGCCAGCTTTCACCAGCGCCGCATAGCGCTCATCACCTGGGTGCACGGCAACGGCGGTATCACCCAGCATCGTCTCCGGACGGGTCGTCGCGACCACGATGTAGTCCTTGTCGTATCCCGCAATCTTCTTCGTCAGCGGATAGCGGAAATAATACATATGCCCGCTCGGGTCCTTGGCGAGCGCTTTCGCCAAAGCTGCTTCGTCAAATGGCTTTTCAGGATCGCCGTCTTTTTGATTGCATGCCTCCGGCATGACCCACGCAAACGTCCCGCGCTTTTCCAGATCGACGACTTCGAGATCGGAAATCGCGGTTTGAAACTTCGGGTCCCAATTAACGAGGCGCTTATCTTTGTAGATCAGCCCGGCCTTGTGCAGATCAACAAACGCTTTCGTAACGGCCTTGACCATCGCATCGTCAGGTGCACCGCGCTCACCCATCGTGAAGCGCTCGCGTGACCAATCGCACGACGCCCCAAGGCGTTTAAGCTGATTGACAATGGTGCCGCCGCTCTCGGCCTTCCATTCCCAGACTTTTTCTAGAAACTTCTCGCGCCCCAACTCGCGCCGCCCTAGCTGCTTAGTTGAGCTAAGCTGCCGCTCCACCACCATCTGCGTCGCGATGCCGGCGTGATCGGTTCCCGGCTGCCACAGCACATCACGCCCACGCATCCGCT
>JAYTQI010000359.1:0-1573 GCA_043746825.1 Hyphomicrobium sp.
CCGCTGGAAACCGGCGTGGTCGACGTCGCGCGGGCCAATGCCCACGTGACATTTCCAGCGAGGGTCCAGTTGATCGCGGCGATGAACCCGTGCCGCTGCGGGCATCTGGGCGATCCCGCGCTGGCGTGTTCGCGCGCGCCCCGATGTGCGGCGGACTATCAAGGCAAGGTCAGCGGGCCTTTGCTCGACCGGATCGATCTGCACGTCGAAGTCGATCCGGTCAGCGCCGCCGATCTGGGCCTTCCGCCCCCGGCAGAGGGCAGCGCCGAAGTCGCCGCGCGGGTGGCTGCGGCGCGCGCGGTGCAGCTCGCCCGGCTGGTCGGCACCAAAAGGCGCAGCAACGCCGAGCTCGATGGCGATCTGCTCGAAGCGCACGCCACTCCGGACGAACCCGGCCGTAAGCTCTTGCTGCAAGCCGCCGAAGCCATGCGCCTGTCCGCGCGCGGCTACACCCGGATGCTGCGCGTCGCGCGGACGATTGCGGACCTGGCTGGGGTGGAGGGGGTCGGGCGCATCCATGTGGCTGAGGCGCTAAGTTATCGGCGGGTTGCGCCGCGGAGTTAGGGCAATAAGTCTATGGCAAGGTCAAAAAAACGATCCTCAACTGACAAATCAGTTCGTCACACCGCTGTCGTTGCCGGTGTTGAGAGTATGTTTTGGAAGCTTGCGTGGGACATTCAACAGTTTGACAATATCCAGCGGAATTACCCTGAAGACGTCGAACCACTGGGCTACGCTGCAATAAATGTATGCATCGCCGCAGCGAGTCTGCGGAATTGGACGGTGTCCCAATATGTCGAAATGAAGCGGGCTGATGGAGCGCTCATCAAAGAAGCCGATGTTACGACGCATATTTACAGATACGTGACGCAGCAAGTTATGTGCGAGGCAATTGCTAACACAGCCAAGCACGCGCGGTTCAGTGAAGGAAAATGGACCGGCGGGTCAGTTCGAATCGACTTTGAGGAACCGAGTGAAGATGATCCAGGTGGCCTAATCCTTCGTCATCTTCATGATAATGGAGCAATGCCGAGCATCGCGCTCAATGCGTTCATGTCGCTCGAAACAAATTGGTGGGGCGAACTTCAGAATCTTGGGTTTGCCTTTTCAAGGTCCCCGCCGGGGTGGCGCCAGCGCGAGATTCGAAAAATATTCGGGCACATTGAAGTGCCGATGCCTTGAGCTTATTTTGGTGCTTATAGCCCTAGTACACCCTACAAATTCAACAAAAACTCCTGTATATCTCTCAACTACCGAGTCTTCGGGGTCTAACTCAAATTCGTTGAGGATCGCTCAAAATACATAGGGCCGCTAAATTAGCGGCCCAATGAGTTGTCAGGTCAGGCGGTGCGCAAAAACTCAGTTTCGTTGCACCGCCTTCAGCTCGTTGCCGTCCGTGACGACTTACCCTCTGTATAGGCGGGGTTTGGCAAAAAGTCAATCCTACCTCAGCGCGCTAACCTGAGGCTGCGCCTCATCTGAAACCGACGCTCCGTTCACATCCGCAACATCACGCCATTCGAGTTCCATTGGGCCGAGCAGTCGCCCGTCGTGCGCGTGGATGCCGATCAGG
>JAYTQI010000360.1:0-8063 GCA_043746825.1 Hyphomicrobium sp.
GTACTCACATACGACGGCGTCGGCGGGGTGCCATCGCGTTCATCGCGCTCAGACGTTGTAGCCTCACGAATTCGGGTTTGGGCGTGCTCAAGCAAGCGCCGGGTAGAGAGCCCGCCGAACTCCTCAAAGAATTGCGGCCCGAAAAACGCTGACGGATCGGGGAAACTCAGGCCACCGCTGCGCTCAGCTTGATGCTCGAGGCGCTTAGAAATGATGAGCTTGGCTTCCTCGGGCGTGCGGCTCTCGCGCAGCAGCACTGGGCCGGATTTCTCGATTCTGTCGACATAAGATTGCGCAACTAGCCCACGCACCTGGCTATAAAAGTCCTCCAGGCATGAGATGATCACGATGGAGTTGGTCAGCCGGTTGGCGATTTGAATGAGATCGCGGACTGCGCGCTGGAAGCGTTCTTCGGAATTGTCGAAAAAGCGCAAATCTTCAACCTGATCGATGCAGAACACCAGCGCTGAGCGCTCCACCGACCACACCAGCGCGCCAAATGCGGTGATGATCTCAAAGGCGCGGTCCTCGCCGGAATTGGGGTCGAGCGCGCAGACAGCTTCGTGGGCAATCGGCGTCAGCAGGCGGCCGTTCAAGTATTGCCGGATGCGCTGGTCGATGCGCGGGTCGCGCCGCTGAAGGTAAAGCAGCGCGCGCACGATGTTGATGTCGAGTTCCTGAGTCTGGAACTTATCACTCGCCACGATGTCATCGGACAAGCGCAAGATCAGGCGCGCCAAGGCAGTATCTTCAAGCACGTCGTCTCTGAGTTTTTCAAGATCTGCGGATGAGATCACGTCCGAATCCAGCACCAGCCGGTTGGTCAGACGCGACAGCGCACTCTCGCCTAATCGATCTGGATCATATGGTTTCTCAAATGAGTGGATCAGGCGGCGCAGATAAAAATCAGCGTAATTGGCGACGTCCGGCGTCATCTGGGCATAGCCAAAATAAGCCCGCCCAGCCCGGTGGCTATCGGTTCTCAAAGCCCGGATCAGGTGGGTTTTGCCAGCGCCTGATTGGCCATGAAACAGCAAGATTCGGTCTTGGACGTGGAAACCGCGCCCCGAAACAATCGTGGTCACGAGATCGTTGAATTTACGGCGCGCTTTCGCATGGACCTCGGGCACGTCGACCGGGTCGGCGCGCCACAGATCATCTTCCCAGGTTATCGAATGCTCAAACGCCTCGCTCAGCTTATCTGGCGCGAGTGGGGGAGCCGTGGATACCTTTTTCAATGGACCGCCTTCGACGCCCATCTCGACCTTTAAAAAATTGCCTCAGTCTTCGACGCGTACAAAGTGCCAAACAGTGTTCTTGTAGAGGATTTTGCTGTCCTCAAGATCGGCTTGCGCGTTCTTGTCTTTAAGATCGGCCGCTGCCAATACCAAATGGCCGGTGCGATGGGCTTCAGTGAGCATGCTTTTGAAAGCGATCTCAGAGAGTTCCCAATCAGGCCGGCGGGTGCGAATCGCCTTCCATACCCGAGAGATAAACGCCTTGCGGTTGCCTGGCCAGCCCTCAGAAATGGGCCGTGCCGCATCCAACACAGAACAAACAAATTCGCTGAGATCAGGGCGCGCGATTATGGGCGGCGGTGACTTAAGCGGAGACGCGTCGTTCGCGGGTTCTGGCGTGCGCGATCCTGCTCGCGCTGGCGCGGCGCGCGGAGCATTTTGTTTGAGATCCGCGTCAATGACCTCTGGCGGGCTTGTCAGACGCCTTAACAGGGCGAGACGAAGCCCTTCGAGCGTCTCAGACGGCGCATCGAGGATTTCTGCGGCGAGCAAGGTCGCGAGTTTGCCGTCAGAGGCAACGTCTCGCGGTTTCTTGAAAAGCTGGCCCGCCAACAGCCGGCCCGTCTTTCCGGGCAAGCCTGAGCCCTTGGCCAGACCGGTCTTGATTTTGTTGCCGAAGGCCTTCTCGAGCGCCAAAACCGCCAAATTGTTGCGCAAATCGTTGGGTGACAGTAGGCGGCTGACGGAAAGCCCGAAATGTTGCTGCAACACTAAGGCGGCCAGCCCTTCTGGGCGTTCCAAGGCCTTCACGAGGGCTGGTGTATCACATATCACCCCAAGGGCTTGGCTCATGAGCGCGCCGTTGCGCAGGTCATCCCAGCCAGATTTCTGCAATTTGGCGGGTGCAAGAAGGGCCGCGGCGGCTCTCGTGCCTAACGGCCTCGCCCCGAGCCGGCCTTTGGTATCGCTGATGAATTGACGGTTGGTGTGATTGCCAATGGCAAGTTCCGCTTCGCGCCGGAAGGCTGTGCCCGCGATTTTAGGCGCGACCAACACCGCCAAATCGCGCTGCAATTCCGCGCGCGTACAATCCCCCGCCGTCACCCGCAGCAACACCAGATCGGCAATAGAGAGCGGGCTTAAGCGCTGCGGCGCCCCGCGATAGGCTCTGCTGCTGAGAGCTGACATTGTACCGGCCTCCGTGTCGCGAATCAGCTGACGATTGCAGAGAAGTTTGCGGGATTACGCGCGCGCTTCCAAGTCCCGTTTAAGGGCCAACCGTGGAGGAAAACTTATCCCGGTTTTGATGCCCAAATCGCGAGGGACTTAGTCTCGTTTTGGGTGCTCCCCGTCTGGCTTTCGCCGCGCCTTGGTCAAATTGGCGACACCTTGTTCGGGCGGAATGTCAACGGCCTGGAGGAACGTCTGGTTGCTTGAGCAGAGCAGCGGCACTCATTCCCCGGCGTAGGGAAAAGTTGGGTTCTGACGGGCAGTTCGAAAGAGGGTCTCGACACAATGTGTGCTTTTCACTCAACGCCAGGACGCGGGCGCCGGAGAGATTTGCTGATTGTTAGCATTAACGTCGAGTTAACGGATTTCAGCCAATGATGCCGGTCAGTACCGCACAACGTGTGCTGGGAGTAGCAGTTATGTTTCGCGTCGCGCTCACAGCCGGATTAGCAGTGGCAATTGCTGGCTGCTCTCTTGGCTCATCATCCATCTCATCTGGCTTTGATGAGACACCTAAATCCACCTCATCTCTCGCGTCCAAATCGGGCATTAAAAGCGCGGGTCTTGGCGGCGAACCGTCCGCATCCCGCAACATTCAGCTCGCGAGGCTGGATGATAAGGCGCCAAACGGTACGTTTGAAAAAGCCCCGGCTGGTGCTTTGGCTGACCGGGATTATACCCAAACCTCGCTCAACGCCGAGATGGCGCGCGATGTCATCAATTCCTACCGCAAGGAAAAAGGCTTAAAGCCTTTGAAGCTCAATCCGGAGCTGACCGAAGCGGCCAAGGGCCACTCGCGCGATCTCGCCAAGTGGGACCGCATTTCGCATTATGGCTCTGATGGCTCAAACCCGTGGGACCGGGTTAAGCGCTCCGGCTACAAAGCGCGGCTCGCCGCTGAGAATGTCGGCACCGGCCAGATTGACTTCGGTGAAGTCATGAAGGGTTGGAAAGACAGCCCCGGGCACAATAAGAATTTGCTCCTCAACGATGCCGATCACATGGGCATCGCGCTGGTGCAGGATCCCAAGACCGAATTCAAGTCGTTCTGGACACTTGTTATTGGTTCGCCAATGTAAGCAGTTTCGGAGCGCTTGAGTAAGTTGATGAAAAGGCTGGCTCATTGCCAGCCTTTTTTTATTTGGTTCGGGTCTTGCGACGGATATTGAGAATGCCCACGTTAGGGTGGTAGCGGCGATGGCATCCCTGCCCCAACCCCGTCGTCGCCGCACTCGGGCCTGCGTGGCTCTCCCCCCGTGCCACAGCACACCCTGACATGAACGGCCCGGAGTCTTCCCCCTCCGGGCCGTTTCATTTGCGGCCGGGATCGTAGGTATTCTTCTGCCGCCATTCCGAGAAAAAGTAAGCCAGGCTATCGTCGATGGTGTCGGGCATGACAATGCGGATGTTCACCAGCTCATCGCCCGGGATCGCCCCAGGTTTACCACGCACGCCTTTGCCTTTTAGACGAAACACTCTGCCCGAACTTGTACCTTTAGGGATGGAGAGCTGCACGCGGCCCGTTGGCGTCGGTACTTCGATTTTGGCGCCGAGCACGGCTTCATCAATGGTGACGTTCAACTCAAAAAGGATGTCGTCGCCGTCGCGCTTGAAGTAAGGATGCGGTCTGACCTTGATCTCAACAAGAGCATCGCCAGTTGTCCCGCCGCGCGGTCCGAGCGAGCCTTTGCCTTTGAGGCGCAGCGTTTGCCCGTCGATCACGCCTTCAGGGACATTGAGATCAAGCGCTCCGCCTTCGGGCAGCGTTACGCGTTTTTTGGTGCCTGTTACAGCTTCGAGGAAATCGACTTCTAAGGTATAGCGCAGATCTTGCCCGCGCCCGGCAAAGCCTCGTGCCCCCGCACCCGGTCCACCTTTTGATGCGCCAAAGACGTCGGAGAATATGTCGGAGAAACCAAATTCCTCGAACGCGCCGGATTGTGTTCTGGCGCGTGGTCCGCCTGGGCCTGGCTGCTGGCGCCATTGCGGCCGCCGGGCATCACCCTTGCCGTCAATCTCGCCGGAATCGTAGAGCCGGCGTTTCTCCGGGTCGGTCAGAATGTCATTGGCGCCGGTAACTTTTTTGAAGCGATCAGAGGCAGCCGTGTTGCCGGGATGAAGATCGGGGTGATTTTCCTTGGCAAGCTTTCGGAACGCCCGCCGGATCTCTTCGTCCGTGGCGCGTCGCGGCACGCCCAGAATTTCGTAAGGATCGTCGTTCATGCGCGCGTCCGGATTTCCGCAAATAGAGTATGGGTCAAGACTTAAGTGTAACAGGTATTGTGGCTCTGCGGAGCCAATGCGGCATCGCAGCTAACAGCTTCATTGCTGAAGCCGGATTTCCGCTTGCCGGTCAAGCAGGTTGGCAAGTGCATCAAAGCGCCGCCGCAGCCGTTCGCCGTCAAGGCCCTTATAGGATGGCGGGATTGTGAGAACGATTTTGCCATTGTCGTAGGACAGCGGTGTCTCAGAAATCACACCTGCCATACCAATCGACAGCATATGCGCGGTTCGCACAGCCATGCCAACAATGCGGGCGCGTTTGAGGACGCGCTTGGAAACGATAGCCTTGAGCCGCTCAGACAGCGCATCAATGCTATGCTCGCCAGCTTCATGGCGGTAAAATACCGACAGCGCTAAAAAAATCCGGCCCGCGTGATCGACGCCGCCAAGCCCAGCGTGGGCAATAGCGTTGAGGCTTTGCTCGCCGCGATAGTCCGGGTGGCCCCGCCAGCCAACGTCCGACAACAGGCACGCAGCGTGACGCAAGCGGCGCTCGTCGGGTACTTCTTCAAGCGCGGGGTCAGCGAAAATCAGATCGGTCCAGCGGCACAGCTCGTGGGCATGCTCAAGTGAGCGGGCACGCAGTGATGCATAGTCTTCGCAAAAACTGATCAGCGGATCGCGATGGCGCTCAACGGGTGGCAAAAGGCCATAGATCAACCCTTCACGAATCCCAAACACTGAAAAGACCACGTCGCGCGGTTGCAACTGGCGCAAGAGCCTTTCGAGCACGAGCGCCCCGAATGGCAAAACCTCGCGGCGCGCCCGCGGCATGTCTGCCATGCCAGCGAGACTTTGCGGCTTCTTGGATCTGCGAACAAACTCGGCAAAATCCTGAGCATCGCGGGCCGGGAGCTGGTAGCCGTGCATGACCCGCAATGGATATTGCACCAACTCCATGTGGAGTTTTGCAAGTGCGCGCCAGGTTCCGCCAACAGCGTAGAAGGGCCGCCCGCGGCCTCGCTGCAACCACGGCAGCCCCATGATGGCGGCGTCCACGACCTCAATGGCTTTGTCGAGTTTATTGCCGGTGACGTCGATAAGACGCAAACCGCCGAGTGGTAAGGTCGAGGCCTCGTTGAGTTTTTCGCCCGCGATATCGATGAGTTCCAGGCTGCCGCCGCCAAGATCGCCAGCAACGCCATCATCGCCGACGAAGCCCATCATGATGCCTTGGGCGGCAAGGCGGGCTTCGACTTCACCTGAAAGAACTTCGATTTTGCAGCCTGCCGCGTCTTCACCCCGGGCAATGAAGTCAGGGCCATTTTTGGCTTCGCGCACAGCAGCGGTTGCGACAGCTTTGAGGTTCTTGACGCCAAGAACGTGGGCAATGGTCTTGAAGCGCACAAGTGCCGCAACCGCCCGCACCACAGCTTCCTCGCCCAATACCCCTGTTGTGGCCACGGACCGGCCAAGCCCGCATAAGACTTTTTCATTGAACAGCGGCGTGGGTGACCTGACGGCCCCCTCATAGACGACGAGGCGCACAGAGTTCGAACCGATATCAATAATACCGATGGGCTCGAGCTCGGACTTGCGATCACTCGCGCCGTAAAATTCCTGCGATCTTGTCACGCTGCCACCATGCACATTCAGGCCGGCTGCGCGAAACGCGGCGGGAAGTTTTCTTTCAAAGATTGCCCGCGCCCCGACAGGCTGGGGTTGGTCATGAAATATTTATGGGCGTTGAACGGCACTTCGCCAACTTCTGGCTGCAGACGCGTTGAGGTGCCGTCGGCATTAATGCGCCAGCTCTGCTGATTGTCTTTTAAGTTGGCCACCATAATTTGATTGAGGACCTGCTCGTGAACGGTTGCATTCTTCACCGGTAACATTGCCTCGACCCGGCGGTCGAGGTTGCGCGGCATCATGTCAGCGGAGGAGATATAGACAGCGGCATGGGGGGACGGCATAGCCTCGCCGTTGCCAAAGCAGTAGATGCGCGCGTGCTCGAGAAACCGGCCGATGATGCTTTTGACGCGAATGTTCTCGGATAGCCCTGGGATGCCAGGGCGCAAACAGCACACGCCGCGCACCACCAGATCGATGGGCACACCGGCATTGCTGGCATCATAAAGTGCGGTGATGATCTGCGCGTCCACGAGCGAATTCATTTTCATCCAAATGCCGCTGGGTTTACCCACTTTAGCGTTTTTGATTTCGTCGCTAATGTGGCTCATGATGCGATTGCGGATGCCGTGCGGGCTGGCCGCCATGCATTCAAGCTCGGCGGGCTGGCCGTACCCAGTGACGAAATTCATGATACGGGTAACATCGCGGGCGATGGCGGGATCAGTGGTGAACAGCGATAGATCGGTATAAACCCGCGCCGTTTGCGGGTGATAATTGCCGGTGCCTATATGGCAGTAGGTTGTGAGTTCAGTGCCTTCACGCCGGACAATCAGGCCGAGCTTGGCGTGTGTCTTCAGTTCGGTGAAACCATAGACGACATGGACGCCGGCACTTTCAAGATCGCGGGCCCAGCGGATGTTGGCAGCTTCATCGAAGCGGGCCTTCAATTCAACAACCGCAGTTACGGACTTGCCGGCTTCAACGGCTTCTTTGAGAGCTTGAATAATCGGGCTGTCGCGCGAGGTGCGATAGAGCGTCCATTTGATGGCCATGACGTTGGGGTCGGCAACCGCCTGGCGCAGATACTGAACGACAACGTCGAAGCTCTCATAAGGGTGGTGAACGATGATGTCCTTGGTGCGAATGGCACCGAAGCAGTCGCCGCTGAACTCGCGGATACGTTCCGGAAAGCGGGCGTTGAAGGGCTTAAATTGAAGGTCAAGACGGTCCGAGACAATGAGTTGCGCGGTGTCAGCAAGGGCCAACAGGCCGTCTTTAATGAACACGCTTTCTTCGCGCACGTCCAGCTCACCAATCACGAATTTCCGTAACCGCTCGGGCATGCGGGCTTCGAGTTCCAGGCGGATGACGTTGCCCCGGCGGCGGCGCTTCAACTGGCTCTCATAAGAGCGCACGAGATCTTCGGCTTCTTCTTGCAGTTCTAGGTCGCTGTCGCGCAGCAGGCGGAACGCGCCCTGGCTTTTGATGGTGAAACCCGTGAACAACTCGGTCAGAAACATGCCGATGACGGCTTCAAGTTGAATGAAGCGAATAGCCTTGGGTTTTGCCGGATCACCGTCAAGCCGGATGAAGCGTTCAAGTTGGCTGGGGATCGGAATGAGGCCATTGAGCTCGCGATTGTCGCTTTGGCGCTGCATCTCGACGACAATCGTCAAACCCTTATTGAGGATAAACGGAAACGGGTGGGCCGGATCGGCAGCGATAGGCGTGAGAATCGGG
>JAYTQI010000361.1:0-3580 GCA_043746825.1 Hyphomicrobium sp.
GTCACTTCAATTGGAACAGCGCGTGAGGATTCGACAGCTGCGGGTGGCAGTGCGGTGCCTGCCTTGCCAGAATCTGGGCCCTGATCAGGCGCACCCGCCTCGGTCTTGAATTGGCCATTCTGCAGCGGCGGCGTGCCTTGCTGGCCATCGTTTGTGGTCGCTGCATTGGCACCGTTCGACTCTGGCAGAATTGGCGGCATTGGCAGTTCGCCAGGTTGCTGCTGCGCCGATGGTGGCTGACCTTGTCCAGCGGCAGCCGCGGCCTTTTGCGCAGCCGCTTGCGCCTTGGCCGCAGCCCGCTCAGCCTCGATGGCTTTGCGCCGCTCCTGCTCAAGCCTGACGCGTTCATCTTCCTTGCGGCGCTGACGCTCCAACTCTTCAACATTGCGTTCGACTTGCCGCACGGTCAGCTCGCGTTGCAGCTCGTTGGTTTCAACTTTGACGGCGAGATGTTTGAGGTCTCCGAGGCGGCCCACATAAACTACAGGCACCGATGGAAGCGGTCCTTTGACAGTAACGGCCGCGCCCCACTCTGGCCCGGCGCCTGGCGGCGGTTGCTGCGGCGGCACCAGCGCTGCAATCTGCCAAACACTGTCAAGGTTGAGCGACGCCAGATCGACGGTTGTCGTCACTGTCGCCCTGCCGTCTTTGCTATCGATCACGTAGGGGTCCAATTTGAGTGCACCATCACCTAGGACCAGCGAGACCGGGCGTGTTCCGGGCACTGCCTCCGAAGTCGCGAGCGTCGCAAGAATGGTCTCGGATATGGCGCCTGCATCATTAGGCAGTTTGCCACTCAAAACGGCATCACTGGTCTGCGCTATCTGCACGGCTGCCGGGCCCGAATGGCTGGCGCCATCCAAGGTGAGGCCACCTTTGCCAGAAAGCACCGAGATCAATGCTGCCGGGCTTGCCCCTCGGGCTGAACCGGAGAAATCGATGCTGGCGCGGCCCTTAGCTGTTGAACTAAGTGAGGCTAGCTCTGCGCCATCTAGCTTGACACGCGCTGTCAACGCGACACCGCCAGACGCTTTCTCAAAATCTGACGACGCTTGCAATTTGCCGCCAGCCGCGTGAGCGTTGAGTTCTGTTACAGAGATTTTGTTAGGGGCGAGAGCAATTTTCATATCGCCATCTCGCGCCGTCAGGCCATCATCGAGTTCGAGCACTCCGAACTTGAGATTAACTGTGCCTTGCAGCGCCTTGAAGCCATCGAGGTTAAACGGGGCCTCTGACCAAATCGCTTGACGTTGGCTTTCGCCGTCCGCATCCGCAACATGCGCCGGGGTACCCGCACGGTCAAGCAGAGCTGAAATAAGGCTGCTAACTTTGAGACGGTCAGCGATAATATCGGCCGTAAGGACTGTCGTTTGCCCTGCCTTGCGATTGAAAGAGGCATGACCACTGATATTGGATTGACCAAGCGCAATACGCCGTGTTGAAAGCTCATAACTGCCAGATGCCGCCTTGACATCGAAAGCGCCTTCAGCGGGCGTTCCGGCGGTACCGCCCAGCGCGCTCATACCAGCAAAACCAAGAACCTCGCCCAAGTCTTTAGCCTTGAGTTTTACCGTGCCGTCGAAATCGAGTGGCGATTTTTCAGGCCAGACGACGTGTCCAGAAAACATCCCGTCGAGTCCCTCAGCCTTGATCTCGGCTAAGGCTGTCGCATCGGATGCGAAGATACCGGAGCTGGCGATTGTAACGCCGGCAGGACGCGCCTTGTAGGCGGCCGACGCTGGCAACTCAGTGCCCAAGGCTAATAAAATCGGATCGAGACTGGTGGCTTTGATATTGGCGGCAATCCGGCTCGGCACTGTGCGCCAATTGGCGATGCCGCCGTCCAGTTGTGCTTGTCCTGACACCTGTGCGCCTTTGACGTCACCACCGAAAGACACATCCGCAAAACCTTTGCCGCGTTCGCCTAGGCGGACTAGGCCCGCCACGCGGGCGCTGCCCAACGCGGCAAAGCGCTCAACGGGTAAGAATTCTGATAACCCCGTCAAGATAGCGGCATCTTTCATGGCGGCCGGTGTTTGCGCGTCGAATTCGTAGGCCAGAGTTCCATTGGGTTCATTAGCGGCATTTTTAACGCGTGCTTCAAACGTCACACCAAGTCCAGACTCGGTATTAAACTTTGAATTGGGGACGCGAAATTCGCCGCCTTCGAAAACCAACGTGGCATCGACATTGTGGAAGATGCGTGCGCCGTTCTTGAGTTCCCCCGCGAGGACACGCAGTTTGACATCGCTCTCGCCTTGAGCCGCGCTCGCAGACGCCGTTTTTATCTCATCGCTATTCTTCGGCTCCGAAAGTCCAAGTGCGCGGCGAATATCCTGCTCGATCTCGCGGGCTTTTTCTGGAAATAATTGCGCCGTATCCAGTCTCGCGCCCTCAACCGTGATTTCGGTGTGTTGGCGCCCATTATCAATGACGCGGAATTCCCCGGTCAGCAACTGGCCGGCGATTTCAGCCTTTGCATCCGTGAATCCAAATTGCTTGTCTGTACTGATCAGCCGCCCCTCTGCGGAAAAAGGTCCGTCAGACTTGACGTCAATGGGTGACCCGGACTTGGCGGCCCAAGCCAGCAAGCGTCCAAGGTTGGCACCGTGGATCAAGATGGATCCGTCGAAATTCATGAGCCCTTTGTCGTCCTTCATCTCGCCTGACAGTTCGAGCCGCGATCCACCGGGCAGGCCCGCGCGCAGCTCTTTGAGATGAACCGCGCCGCTCTGGCGCTCGGCGTCAAACTTCAATCCGCCAGCGGTCTCGCCTCCAATCTTAATCTGCTCAATATCGATTTTTATGCCTGCCGCGCCATCTCCCGCAAGGGATTGCAACAGGCCAAGACCGAGGTTTTTTATTTTCGGCAGCGGTGCGCCGCCCTCTCCGGCACCGACTAATTTGTCGAGATCCAGCCATTTTGCAGCGAGCACCATATCGAGACGGGGCGTGCCAGCGAATTTCGCTTCGGCACTGCCTGTGATGATTTGCGGCTCTGCCGCACTTTCAAGGGCGATATTGATATCGTCAAACTTGGCGCCCAAAGCGTCGGCAGAAATGTGCGACCTAACTTCAGTGGTCGCTGGATCTGCTTGCGCGGCCTTAGGATCAATAGGCCCGACTTCTGGCATCGGCAGCTTAGCCGTCAACTCACCGGTAAGTTTCGGCTTCGTTGAGAAATCCTCAAGACGGGCGTCAATTGCATAATTTGTGATTGATTTCGTAGACCGTATATTCGCCTTGAAATTGAAGGCGCCATTGGACTCAGGCGGCGTCGTCGCAAACTTGATCTCGCGATCTTCCCCACCCCACTTGGCAAGACCCTTGAACTTGTAGGGCCCAGCCAGCGCATCCGCCGACAACTCGCCGTTGACGGCTTCAATCCGCCCCAATGCTTGCGATTGCGCGTCGTAAAGCGCAATGACGCCGTCTTGCAATTTAACCGACCGCAAGGCGACGTCTTGGGGAACGAACGGTAAAGACCCAGACTTGATCTTCAGATTTGACCAGTTGCCACCACCCTGGCCATCGAGCACCAGCGAAAGCACAGGCTTATTGAGCTCAACTTGGTTGGCCT
>JAYTQI010000362.1:0-3564 GCA_043746825.1 Hyphomicrobium sp.
TTTACGGGTGCGCCAATGCCTGGGGGCGCGGATACCGTCTTCATGCAAGAGGATGTCCGGATTGACGGCGATCATGTCATCGTGCCTGCGGGATTGAAACGGGGCGCCAACCGCCGTCTCAAGGGTGAAGACGTCAAAGCAGGACAAGCTGTACTGCCTCAAGGTTGCCGTCTCGCTCCTCAGCACGTCGCCATGGCATCAGCCGTTGGAGAGACGCACGCAGTGGTGCGCCGCCGCGTGCGGGTTGCGCTGTTCTCGACGGGCGATGAGATTATAGCGCCGGGATCTCCCCTAAGAGGTGCGGCTGTTCATGACGCTAACCGCCCACTGCTGGCATCGATGGCAGCGAAATTAGGCGCTGAGATAACAGACCTTGGCATTTTGGCCGACGAGGTGGACAGCCTCTCAGACGCACTCAAACGCGCGGCCGCTAGCCACGACCTTGTCGTCACCAGTGGCGGCGTCTCAACAGGTGAAGCCGATTACGTCCGCACAGCGGTTGAGCGCGTCGGCAAACTCGTATTCTGGCGCACGGCTATCAAGCCGGGCCGGCCTGTCGCGATGGGTGTTCTGCCCGGCGCAGACGCGGGAGAGAGTGCCGCGTTCGTCGGACTGCCGGGCAATCCTGTCGCTGCTTTCGTCACATTCGCGCGGATTGTCCGCCCGCTCATTCTGCGCTTAGGCGGGGCATTGCCGGAACCGATGCTTGCCTTCCCAGTGTGCGCGGCTTTTGGCTATCGCAAAAAGACCGGGCGGCGGGAATATGTGCGGGTTGCCCTCATCCGGGCTGCAGACGGCACGATTGAAGCCCACAAATTCGCCCAAGACGGAGCTGGGGTCATCAGTTCCATGACTGAAACGGATGGGCTGGTCGAACTCCCTGAAGACATTACGGGCGTCGAGCCGGGCGATATGGTCGGGTTTTTGTCTTACGCGGCTTTCATCGGATAGCTGAACTGGTTGGTATTCAAATATTCGCAAACGAAAAAGGCCCCCGGTCCATTACAAGACCGGGGGCCTTCAAGTTTTTGCTTAGGCTGTAAAGGCTTAAATCTCGCCCTTCGCCATCAGGTCCTTAATCGTCGCGGCTTGACGCAGGGCCAGCGACACGATCGTGAGCGTCGGGTTCTCCGAGGCTCCTGTCGTGAACTGGCTGCCATCCGAGACGAACAGGTTCTTGATGTCGTGGGTTTGACCGAACTTGTTGACGACGCCGTCCTTGGCATTCGCGCTCATGCGGTTGGTGCCGAGGTTATGCGTTGAGGGATACGGCGGTGTCGGGAACGTGCGGACCGCACCAACGGCTTCGTATACAGCCGCGCCTTGCTTGAAGGCATGAGCGCGCATCGCGAGGTCGTTGGGATGGTCATCGTAGTTCACGTTCGGAATTGGCAAGCCGTATTTGTCTTTGCGATCCTTGTGTAAAGTGACGCCGTTCTTTTCTTGCGGCATGTCTTCGCCGACGATCCACATACCGGCCATGTTGTTGTAGCCGTCCATGGCCGTCGAGAATTCGCGGCCCCAGGCGCCGGGATTAAGGAACGCTGCCATAAAGGGCAGTCCGAGCGATAGGGTTTCCAGTTCGTAGCCGCCGACAAAGCCGCGCTTGGGATCGAAGCGGGCTTCATCTTGAATGATGCCTGCCATGGTCGTGCCACGCCACATTTTTACGGGCTTCTCAAACACGCCGTAAACGGAACCCGTCAGATGGCGCATGTAGTTCTTGCCGACCATGCCGGATGAGTTGGCAAGGCCGTTCGGGAACATTTTCGAGGCCGAGTTCAAGAGTAGACGCGGGCTCTCAATTGAGTTGCCAGCGACGCAAACGGCGCGGGCCTTTTGCTTTTGTTCTTTGCCGTCCTTGTCGAAGTAGACAACGCCGGTGACTTTGCCCTTGTCGTCATGCTCAATGCGGGCGACGTGGCACTGCGGGCGCACTTCAAGCTTGCCGGTCTTTTCGCCTTTTGGAATTTCGGCATAAAGCGTCGACCACTTCGCACCTGACTTGCAGCCCTGGAAACAGAAGCCGATCTGTTGGCATCCGCCACGGCCATCGCGCGGGGCTGAGTTAATCGACATGCGGCCGGTGTGGCATTCTTTGTAGCCGAGCTTATCAGCGCCAGCCTTCAAGATTTTGAAGTTGTTGTTGCCGGGAAGGCCTTCAATACCGTTGGTGCGCGTCGTGCCCATACGGTCTTCGGCCTTCGCGTACCACGGCTCCATTTCCTTGCCATCGATGGGCCAGTCGAGCAGGTTTGCGCCCTTGACTTCGCCGTAAGTCGTCTTCGCTTTCCATTCATGCTCCTGGAAGCGCAGCGATGCCCCAGCCCAGTGAATGGTGGAGCCGCCAACCGATTTGACGATCCAGGCCGGAAGGCCGCCGAAATCTTTGGCTACGCGCCAGTTGCCTGACGTTGAGCGCTCATCGAGCCAAGCGAGCTGGCCGAAAGAATCCCATTCGTTGTTGGTGAAGTCTTCGATGGTGTGACGCTTGCCAGCTTCTAAGATGACCGTGTCAATACCAAGAAGTGCAAGCTCGGTACCGACGGTGCCACCGCCAGCGCCCGAACCGATGACTACTACGACTTTGTCGTCGTCTAATTTATAAGGTGCCGCCATGGGCTTTTCTCCCGGAATGATTGATTATTATTGACAGCTCTTAGAGCCAATCGATGTCGCCGAAGCCGCGCTTGATGTAGCCGCCCTTGGACGCAGACTCACCTTCGTAACCAAAGATCGGCCAGACTTCCGGGTTGTTATAGATTCCGGTGACGAGGTCGCCGCGGATCTTGCCGAAGAACCCGTCTTTCTCTATGCCGTGGAGGAGGGCGACGCGCTCATTCTCCCAACTGACGTCTACATAGCCGACGCCGTGAGCGGCTTTGGCTGCAGCATCGAGCTTGGCAACGCCATCTTCAAGAAGCGTCTTCAAAGCTGCATCGGTGCCAGCCTTCTCGTCATAGCCCTTGACGGCGTTGGCATAGTACCGGTCAGCGACCTTGTCGTGCGGGTAAATATCGCGCGCCATCTTGATGATCGTGCGCAAAGTTTCTGGCTTCAGAGCCTTGGCTTCAAGGCCCCACGATTCGGATGGGCACATAACAGCGCCGCTCGATATCACGAGTGCTGCCGTGCCGGTGGTTTGCAAAAACGATCGCCGGTCCATGTCGGGAGATTTGTCGATAATCCTCATTTAGGCTTCCTCCTGTGGTTCTCTATTCTTGTTGTCTTTTTTGACTAACGTCTGTGCCTTGAATTGCTGCGAGGCATAGATTTCTGTTGTTTATGGTATTGCAGCCGGAGTGCTGGTGCCAGCCGAAAGACTTTTCAGATATCCAACGACAAGTTTTCGTTTGTCGGGATCTGGCTGAGCGTAGGGCATCGTCGCACCCGGTACGAAGTCAGTTGCGCTCGTGATCCACTTATCGAGGGTCTCGTCATTCCACGTCAGCCCTCCATCACCCGCCTTCTTCAGGGCGTCGGAGTAAGATGGAAATTCAGCAAGCGTTCCGGCTTTGCGTCCATAAACGGTAGCCAGATTGGGACCTTGGCGGATTTCAGCCT
>JAYTQI010000363.1:0-1556 GCA_043746825.1 Hyphomicrobium sp.
CTTCCCGTCTAAGTTATCCCCGCCGCTGTTCCGTGGTGTAATCTCACGAAATCGAGATGAAACCGCCGGTGTATGCTCTGCGTAATACTATTCAGGGCCATCATAAGCGCCGTAAAACCGGCTTCAGCCAGACAACAGGGAAGAACCACAGATGTTTGCGATCCTTCTGACCGCCTGCATGATTAATGATCCAAATGTCTGCCGGGATTACAAAATCCAGCTCGATCAGGATATTGATCCGACCAAGTGCGCCAACTATGCGCCACCCTATTTCGTGCCCTGGACCGAAGAACACCCCGGCTGGCAGATCAAAAAGTGGCGCTGCGCCGCCGCCAGCACCGACGGTATTTAAGGCGGGCCCTGGCTCCGTCGTAACGATTGGCCCTCCCGGACGGTACCTCTAGGGAACACCGGGAGGACAAGAAATGCCCCGCAAACTTGCACAAATCACGCAGATTCCGCGCTTTTTTAGCCTAAAACTCGCATTTTCGATGCTTTTTGCGACCTGCACGCTGCCAGTCTGGCAGGCCTCGCCGTCCCGGGCTGATATGGTCGATTCCCTCGATCTCACCTCAGACGAATTTACCAAAGCCGATATGAGCCGCGCCGACATTGAGGCCGCACTCGCCAGCCTTAAATCCGGCGAGACGCTCGATCTGTCCGGCAAACGCCTCAACGGCCTCGACCTCTCTGGCATGGATCTGACGCGCACGCGCCTGCAAGCCACGCGTCTCAACAAGGCAAATCTGAAGAACGCAAAGCTCGATCTCGTTGTGCTTGACGCGGCTTGGGCCTTGAAATCCGATTTCACGGGCGCGAGCTTCATTGGCGCCAGCATGTTCCAAACCCAGTTGATGGACGCCAAGCTCGACGGCGCCAATTTTTCCAACGCCATGGTCGGCGCCGACATGTCGCGTGCAAGTCTCCTCAAAGCCAACTTTGAGAACGCGATGCTGGCACCCGATCTCACCAATCAATCGATGGGGCTCATGCGCGGAATTTTGAAATCCGCCAAGCTTGATGGCGCAAATTTCAAAGGCGCAAATTTGACCCGCTCCGCTTTCGACTATGCCTCCATGAAAGGCGCAGACTTCGAAGGCGCGAACCTGACGGGCGCCGAAATTGGCGGCGCGGATCTGACCGGCGCTAACGTTGCTGGCGCGAACTTTGAAAAGGCAGATGTTGATTCAACGAAGCTGCTGAGCCTCGTAGGCAAAGATCGCGCGCTTGGGCTTGATAAGACCGTCAACCGGGAGAAAGCGTTTATCGACTAATTGCGGCGTTGCAGAACGCCCCGGCGGGGTCATACCTGAAATCTCGATCACGAATTTCTGCCGCATGGCGCGTTCGAAGTCATTGTAGCCGTTGGCTGGCAGAACAAACGCCCCAACGCCGCCCATGACGTGAGCGCGATACCACTGCTCAAGCGTGACCGGACCTGACGGGGTTGGCTTTGGTGCCGCGACGCTGAAATCGGTGCCGGGTGCGCGGTAAGCTCCCTCTCCTACCGGCTCAGATGGATCGCCTTCCAAAATCGGCAAGCCATTGATCGTGAC
>JAYTQI010000364.1:0-1554 GCA_043746825.1 Hyphomicrobium sp.
CCGCTTCGACGCATCTATCGCGGTTGCCATACTCGCATTTTTTGTTGTCGTCACTCTTACCCGCCCGGCCAATGCAATGAACATTCAGTCTGTGAAAAGTCCCGGCGGCATTGAAGCCTGGCTGGTTGAAGAACATGGCGTACCGTTGATGGCGCTGCGCTTCGCGTTTGAAGGTGGCAACAGCCAAGACCCGGCAGGCAAAGAAGGCACCGGCAATTTCATCACCGCGATGATGGACGAAGGCGCGGGCGATATTAAATCTGCAGCGTTCCAGGAGCGCATGGAAGATATCGCCATGCACATGAGCTTCGAAGACAGCAAGGACTCGCTTTACGGCTCGCTCGAAACGTTGACGGTAAACCGCGACAAGGCGACGGCACTCTTAAAGCTGGCGCTGACGAAGCCGCGCTTCGATCCTGACGCCGTAGATCGTATCCGCCAGCAGTTACTAGCGAACCTCGCCTACGCGGAAAAAGACCCGGAGAAAGTTGCTGCCAACGAATGGTATGCGATGGCGTTTCCAGGTCATCCGTACGGCCGCTCCGCCAACGGCACCAAAGAAACGGTTGCCAAGATTTCGCATGATGATCTGGCAGCCTTCCACAAGCGCACGTTTGCAAAGAGCAACTTGAAGGTCGTCGCCGTCGGTGACATCGACGCGGCGACGCTGGGCAAGGTTCTCGACGAAGTCTTTGGCGGGTTGCCCGACAAGGCCGATCTGATCCCCGTCACCAAAACCGAACCTGTCAGCGGCGGGACGCAAAAAGTCATCGAAATGAACGTGCCGCAGTCGGTTGCGATTTTTGGCGAAGGCGCGATGCCGCGCAAAGACCCGGACTTCATGGCGGCGTTCGTTATCAATCACATCCTCGGCGGCGGCGGATTCTCAGCCAAGCTGATGGAGGAAGTGCGCGAGAAGCGCGGGTTGGCGTATTCGGTCTATAGTTACATTCAACCCTTCCAGCACACCTCGATTCTGTCGGGAAGCGTCGCAACGAAGAATGAGTCGATGGCGGAAAGTCTGGCGATCATCCGCACCGAGTTGAAGAAAATGGCCGACAACGGTCCAACGCCCGCAGACCTCGACGGGGCCAAGCAATATCTGACGGGATCTTATGCGCTGCGCTTTGACACCAATTCCAAAATCGCCTCGCAGCTTCTTGGTTTGATGCAAGAAGGCTTCGAGCGCGACTATGTCGAGAAGCGCAACAAGATTATCGAAGCCATTTCGATGGACGATGTGAAGCGCGTCGCTAAGCGTCTTTTGAAACCTGATGGCCTGATTGTCACGATTGTTGGCAAGCCAGTTGGGCTTGATAAGGCGGCGGCATCGCCGGCACCTGCTGCGATGCCTGCGGGTGCGCCAAACCCTGGATAACCGCGATGCAGCTGCGCTTGCCCGTGGCTTGGCCCTTGGCCCGGTCTACGAAAGCCGGTAAGCGAAGACGTGTTTCTTCCGCAGGGGTACGATGACGGCACATCGCGCGACGCAGACCGATACCGTTCCTGGCTTCGTTCAGTCCATTGATGGCTGTCTCGAGGGCGCGATTGGCC
>JAYTQI010000365.1:0-1553 GCA_043746825.1 Hyphomicrobium sp.
TGCTTCCGTTCGCCTGAGATAGCTTTAATAATGGAGCCGTCAGCCGCAGTTTGTGCGGAGGCTCTAACGGTCAAGAGCGAGGCGTCCCGCCGATGAGTCCAACTTATTTCCTCGCGCTCGCTGCCGTTCTCGTAGCGGCATATTTGTATGGGTCGAGATGCGCATTCGCGTTCCGGGCGTCAGGCGCAAGCGGTAGCGTTCATTCTCTCCCCAGTTATCATGGCTGGTATATGGCGGCGAATTCAGCGCTGCCAATGTTTTTGCTTTTTACGCTTTGGGCGCCGCTTGCGCCACACTGGATTGAGCAACAGGCTCTTCAGAAATTGCCGCAAGCCATGCAGTCCGCAGATCCGCTGGCGCGCGCAACGGTGCTGAGGGAAATCTCCAACGCCGCTGCGGGTGGCGCGCTTGCTGAAGGCGCATCGGCTGAAATCAAACAGGCTGCGAATTCCATGCAGTCGCTCACCACCTATAGCGGCTGGGCCATGCTTGGCGTTGGTTTGGCGCTTTCTGGGTTCGGCTTTATTTGGGGTGCTTCTCGACTGCGTCCTGATTTCCGCGCCCGCAACAGTGTCGAGCGGATCGTGACCGGAGCGCTGATTGCTTGCTCCGTGGTGGCGGTGCTCACGACTGTTGGGATCGTCTTTTCGGTGTTGTTTGAATCGTTACGTTTCTTCGGCAAATACCCTTGGAATGAGTTCTTATTTGGCCTGCAATGGTCGCCGCAGACCGCCATGCGCGCAGATCAAATCGGCCAGTCAGGCACGTTCGGGTTTGTTCCGCTTTTTGTTGGCACAATGCTGATCATGCTGATTGCGATGCTGGTGGCCGTGCCAATTGGCCTTTTCGCAGCTGTCTATATGGCTGAGTACGCGACGCCGAAGTTCCGCGCGACCGCCAAACCCATTCTCGAAATTTTGGCAGGTGTGCCAACCGTCGTCTACGGTTTCTTCGCCGCCTTGACCGTTGCGCCTATCATTCGCGCGACGGGCACGTACTTTGGATTGGACGTGGCATCTGAGTCTGCGCTTGCCGCTGGCCTCGTCATGGGTGTGATGATTATCCCGTTTGTCTCGTCGCTGTCCGATGACGTCATTAACGCCGTGCCTCAATCGTTGCGTGACGGCTCGTATGCGATGGGCGCTACAAAGTCTGAAACGATCAAGCAGGTCGTCCTCCCGGCAGCCCTTCCCGGCATTGTCTCAGCCATCATGCTGGCAGTCTCGCGCGCTATCGGCGAAACCATGATTGTTGTCATGGCGGCCGGGCTTGCTGGCAATCTGACGTTCAATCCTTTGGATTCGGTGACCACCATCACGGTTCAGATCAAGACCTTGCTGGTCGGCGATCAGGAATTCGACAGTGCCAAGACCCTTTCAGCCTTTGCGCTCGGCTTTGTGCTGTTTTTCTTCACGCTTATTCTCAACATGGCCGCACTCAAGATTGTGCAAAGGTATAGAGAACAATATGACTGATCTCTCCATCCCAGCCACGGGTAGTTTCGTGCAGCGCAAACTCGATGTCAATTCAGCCGCCGCCATTGCGCGCGTCAA
>JAYTQI010000366.1:0-3524 GCA_043746825.1 Hyphomicrobium sp.
GTGGTTGCAGGCGACACCGTCTACGAATACGCTGGCGTTGAGCGGACGTAAGGTTCGCGCTCACGCGAAAGACTGTGAATGGATCAAATCAGCCCCCTCTCCTCTTTCATAACGCTCATGGCTGGCGGCCTGTGGACCTGGTTCGTATGGGCGTTTGCGATTGGCTATCTGCTTGGCTCGATTCCGTTTGGCCTGCTACTGACACGATTTGCTGGCCTCGGCGATGTTCGCAACATCGGCTCTGGCAACATCGGCGCTACCAATGTGCTGCGTACCGGCCACAAAGGCCTCGCTGCTGGTACTTTGATGCTTGACGCGCTTAAGGGCACCGCCGCCGTTTTGATTGCCGATCACTGGTTTGGACAGGCCGCCGCCATTCTCGCCGGACTTGGCGCGTTCCTCGGCCACCTCTATCCGGTCTGGCTCAAGTTCAAGGGCGGCAAGGGTGTCGCCACCTACATCGGCGTGATACTCGGACTATTCTGGCCAGCTGCGGTCGCGTTCTGTGCGGTCTGGGTAGCCGTAGCTTATCTATCGCGCTTTTCTTCGCTCTCAGCACTCGTGGCGGCGTTTGCCGCGCCCTTCGTTTTGCTGCTAAATAAAAAACTCGAGATCGCGGCGCTCGCACTCGTGATGACTCTGCTACTGCTATGGAAACATCGCGCCAACATCCGCCGTCTCATGCAAGGCGAGGAGCCAAAGATCGGTGCCAAAGGCTGAAGCCAATTCGTTGTTCAAGGCGGCACCGCTTCCCATAGCGAAGCTGGATGAGCGGGAGCAGCTCGCATGCCTGCGCCTCATCCGCTCAGAAAACGTTGGGCCGGTTACCTTCCGCGAGTTGATCAATCATTTTGGTGGTGCGAGCAAAGCGCTCGACGCCTTGCCTGATCTCTCACAACGCGGCGGGCGCGGCAAATCCATTCGCATTTGTCCCAAAGCCGATGCTGAAGCTGAGCTGGCCGCCGCCACTAAGGCTGGCGCCGAACCTGTCTTCACGATTGAGCCCGGCTATCCGAAATATCTCGCCAGCATCGATGCCCCGCCGCCGATGCTGTACGTCAAGGGCCGTTTGGATCTCGCCAGCCGCCCATCGGTTGCCATCGTCGGATCGCGCATGAGTTCAGCAGCGGGCAGCAAACTCGCCCGCATGTTTGCCCGCGAAATCGGGCAAGCCGGTTACGCAATTGTTTCCGGCATGGCGCGCGGCATTGACGGGGCGGCACATGAAGCCGGTCTTGAAACCGGCACTGTGGCCGTGCTCGCGGGTGGCGTCGATGTCATCTACCCGCCAGAACATGCGGCGCTCTATGTGCGGATCGCGGAGCAAGGTTGCGTCGTCAGCGAACAACCTCCGGGTTTCAATGCGCGCGGCCAGGACTTTCCACGCCGCAACCGCATCATCTCCGGAATTTCGTTGGGCGTCGTGATTGTGGAGGCCGCAGCGCGCTCCGGCACGCTCGTCACCGCGCGCTACGGCGCCGAACAAGGCCGAGAAGTTTTTGCTGTGCCCGGCCATCCGCTCGACCCGCGCGCGGAAGGCACCAACAAACTGCTCAAAGGCGGGGCGACGCTCGTCACTGAACCGCATGACGTTCTAACAGTGCTCCAACCAATGACCGGATTGAGCGAGAGTTTCGGACGTTCAGAGTTCTTAGCACCTCAACCGCCACCCTTGCCTCCCGGCCCGCCGCCTGATGTCGGCGACCGCGAGCGGCAAGCTATAGTCTCAGCCCGAGGACCCGCGCCTGTTGACCTCGATGCCATCGTCCGCGCGACCGGTCTACCGCTCAGGGCCGTTCAAATCGGCCTCATGGAACTTGAGCTTGCGGGCCGCCTCACCCGCCCCGGAACAGGGTTAATTGCGTTGCGGATGGATCGCGAGTGATGGCGTCACGTGCGGCTGCTGTGTGCCTTGAGCCGGGCTTCGGCTTGGGCCAACTCCAAGAGTCCGGAGAGGGTTTTACAGCCCTCTTGGTCCGCCATGTCCCGCATCTCCAGCAGCATGTCAGCCATATAATTGAGACGATCAGTTGTGTTAACTGAGGACTCCTTGTTGGCAGCGTCCACTGCTGCCATATATTTTCCACCTGACATGAACCGCCCCAACTTGGTTTCCCGCAATGGTTGTGTCTTAAGCTTATTATATTCTCTTAATAGTTGCAATAAGGGACTTTATCTCATCCAAAGGATGTATTTAGTGCTATTTGACAGGGCCGCGCGCATCACCCATGTTCCCCCGCCTCCGGGCCAGCCCCGCCAAATGGGCGGTTTGCCGAGGCACCCGGTTTGACCTGCTCCCCTGCAACGAAAGCGCGATATGAACGTCGTTATCGTCGAATCCGCCGCCAAGGCCAAAACCATCAACAAATACTTGGGCGCGGGCTATCAAGTCATCGCGTCGGTGGGACACGTCCGCGACCTGCCCGCCCAAAATGATGCTGTTGAGCCGGATAAAGACTTCGAGATGCACTGGGAGGTGCAGGACCGCGGCAAGAAGGTGATGAAAGACATCACGGATGCCGTCAAAAAGGCCTCCAAGCTGATCCTCGCCACCGACCCTGATCGCGAGGGCGAGGCCATCTCCTGGCATATCCTGGAGATCCTGAACGAGCGCAAGGCGCTGCACAAAGGCCTGCTGATCGAACGCGTTGCCTTCAACGCCATCACCAAGCAATCGATCCTGGCGGCGATGAAAGAACCGCGCCAGATCGACCAGCCGCTGGTTGAGGCCTATCTCGCCCGCCGTGCGCTCGATTATCTCGTCGGCTTTACCTTATCACCCGTGCTGTGGCGCAAACTGCCAGGCTCGAAATCGGCGGGCCGCGTGCAGTCCGTTGCCCTGCGCTTGGTGTGCGACCGCGAAGCCGAGATTGAAGCCTTCCGGACCCAAGAGTACTGGACCATCGACGCGGTTATGGCGACCGCAAAGGGTGAAGAGTTCGAAGCCCGGCTTTCCGCCATTGCTGGCAAGCGTCTCGACAAGCTCGACATCAAGGATGAAACATCGGCATTCGCGATCAAAGCTGCGATTGAAAAGGGCGAGTTCCGCGTCGCGTCCGTTGAAAAGAAAGCCGTCAAGCGCAACCCCTATGCGCCGTTCATGACCTCAACCTTGCAGATGGACGCGTCGCGCAAGCTTGGCTACTCCGCCAAGCAAACCATGCAAATCGCCCAGCGTTTGTATGAAGGCGTCGATGTTGGCGGCGAGACGGTGGGTCTCATCACCTACATGCGAACCGATGGTGTCACGATCATTCCCGAAGCCATCAAAGACATTCGGGCCATGATCGCGCGTGAGTACAGCCCAAAATACGTCGCGCCCTTCATCCGCGAATACAAAACCAAAGCTAAAAACGCCCAGGAAGCGCACGAAGCCATCCGCCCGACAGATGTCACGCGCCGCCCACAAGATGTCGCCCGCTTTCTCGAGAAAGATCAGGCCCGGCTTTATGAGCTGATCTGGCAGCGCGCAGTCGCAAGCCAAATGGCGTCGGCTGAAATGGAAGCGACAAGCGCCGACATCG
>JAYTQI010000367.1:0-3510 GCA_043746825.1 Hyphomicrobium sp.
GGGGCCCTCTTTTTTTGGGGGACGAAGGGCACATCCCCTTCTCACCATGACTTCACTCTATGGGGTGAGGCGCGGCCGCAAGCTGTGATGGGCGATCAGGGGCACGGAGAAGACGAAGCCAGAACGCCCGATACCATGGAGAGCGATCCTGCCCGTGGGCGAATGGAGACAAGTTGAAGAAGGGCCATAAGCCGTCATCGAGTTCTCGAGCTTGGCCGCGGCGTTGCCCCAAAGCAGGAGCGATAGCTATCTCATTTTGACGACAACTTTTCCCTTGGTACGTCCTGCTTCGACATAGGACATAGCTTCCTCAATCGAGCCGAATTGGAAGACGCGGTCGATGACCGGGCGGATAATCCCGGATTCGATCAGGGATGTGATCTTACTCAACTGCTCGCCATTCGCTGTCATGAAATGAAATGAATAGCTGACGCCGAGGCGTTTGGCCTTCCGGCGGATGTCAAAGCTTAAAAAGCGCATGACCTGTTTCAGGAACCAATTCGATCCATTGTCTTTTGCAAACTTGGGATCGGGCGGACCGGAGATCGAGATGAGCTTTCCGCCGGGCTTCAGCACCGTTAGAGATTTTTCGAGAGTATCCTTGCCAAGACTATTCAGGACGACATCGTAGCCGTTCAAGACCTTTTCAAAATCGTCTTTCTTGTAGTCGATGACAATATCGGCGCCGAGGCTCTTGATCAGTTCGACGTTCTGGGTGCTTGTTGTCGTCGCCACAGTCGCGCCGACATGCTTTGCAAGCTGAATGGCGAATGTGCCCACACCACCAGAACCAGCGTGGATGAGGACTTTCTGACCTTTCTGGAGGTTGGTTTTTTCAATGAGCACTTGCCAGGCCGTCAGGCCCACCAATGGGATGGAAGCCGCTTCTTCCATGGTGAGGTTCTTGGGCTTCATCGCCACGTCCGCTTCATGCATGGCAATGAATTCTGCGAATGTCCCTATCCGATCCTGGTTGGGGCGCGCATAGACCTCGTCTCCCGGCTTGAACCGGCGCACGCGCGACCCGGCGCGGACCACGACACCCGCCACATCGCTGCCCAATATCAGCGGCAACCGGTACGGCAATATCAGCTTGAACTCACCATCGCGGATTTTCGAATCCAGACCATTTACGCTGGCGGCGTGGATCTCGACCATCACATCATCGTCGCGCAACTCTGGGACCGGCATTTCGCCCATTCTCGCGCCATGGCCATACCGCTCGACGATGAATGCTTTCATGATATTTTCTCTTGCAGTTTGTCATCGGCCGAGCCGATTCAGACTGGTAGCCGCATCTGCTTGCCGTCGGCCCTTTGCACCGCCGTGACCGCTGAACTGATCACGCCGTGGAAAGAAAGCGTTCGATCTCCGCCGCGACCTCGGCCGGGTGCTGCTGGTGAGGTCCGTGGCCGGCGAGCGGATATACGGCGGCCTGCGCATTTGCGAGCTCTCGAAAGAGCAACCAGGTGTTTTTCAAAGGAAAGAAGGGGTCCCGGTCGCCCGAAATGATCAGAAATGGCTGCTTCAACTGCTTTAGACGCGCGTAGTGATCGGTCTTGCCGCTCATGAACCCGGAAACAGACTCCACCATCGTGCCGATGACCTGCGGCCCAACGACAGGCTCGCGATCCTTGCGAAGGCCCATTCGGTCTATGAATGCCTGCGTCTCCCGTTCGCGGCCCTCGGCGAAAAACAAGTAACGGACATCCTCGAAGGCGTACGTATCCTTCAAGGCAATATCGAACACGATGTCGGTCGGAGGCGCCGTCTCGGCATTGCCCGCAGGCCCGCTGCCGACCGCAATCACCTTGCGGACGAGTTTGGGCTCCTGCATCGCGATGGTCTGACAGACGAAACCGCCCATCGAGAACCCCAGGACGTCGATCTGCTCGTAGCCGAGTTTGCGCGCGAAGGACGCGGCATTGCGTCCCTTCTCGTCGAAATCCTTGGCCGGAGTGCCGGTAGAAGAGCCCACCGCGGCGTCACTGAACAGGATGACGTGGCGCGTCTTGGCGAGGGCATCGACGAATGCAGGGTCCCAATCGTCCAAGGTACCACGGAAACGGTGCAGGAAGATGATGGGCGTGGGATCTGCCAACTTGGCAGGGCGCAGTTCGCGGTACGCGTAACTGACATCACCCACGCTGAGGTGCTTGGTCTCGACATCTATGGCGCTTGTCATGGCGTTCCTCCGTCGTTGATTGAACAGTCTCGTTGGCAGCTGGCGTTACACTGTGACGACGATTTTTCCGAACTGGGCATTCGATTCCAGGTATCGGTGCGCTTCGACAATCTGGTTGAATGGAAAAGTCTTGGCGATGACCGGCTTCAAGGTCCCAGCTTCCAGGCCGCGCGTGATGAAAGCTATTGCTGCTTCGCGGCGAGCTTTGTCACTGACGATTTCAAAGAGCGTGTAGCCTCGGACATTCAATCCTTTGAGAAGTGCGGGCCCAAATGGGAACGGCGTCGGCTGCAGACTGAGAAGCCCATAGAGGAACAGCGTGCCCCCCGGCGACATGGCTTGCGCAAGTTTGTCAACGCCGGGTCCGCCGACAGGGTCAAAGACAATCCGGGCGCCTTTGCCGTCGGTGATTTTGTTGATCGACTCGACCAAGTCCTGCTCCTCGGTCGCCACCACGTGCGCAGCACCCGCTGCCTTCAAGGCCGCCGCCTTGGCGCTCGTGCGTGTTGTCGCAATCGAGATGGCGCCAGCACTGTTGGCGATCTGGATCGCCGCGAGACCTACACTGGACGATGCCGCGGTAATGACGACAGCATCGCCCTTGCCGATCTTGGCAATGTCGATGAGCGCGCCGTAGGCGGTCAGATACGCCATCCACACAGCCGCTGCTTCGGTCGCACTCAGTCCATTGGGCCGCTTGACCACGGCATAATTGGGCACGACCGCAACTTCGCCGTAGACGCCATATGCGTTGAGTGAGAATGCGGGGATGACGCTGATCGATTCGCCGACTGCGAACCCGCTAACGCCGGGACCGAGTTCCTGCACCACTGCGGACGCCTCGTAGCCGTTCAGAGCTGGTAAGTTCGGCGTCTCCAGGTAGGTTCCGGATCTGAACATTTGCTCGGCACGATTAAGACCGATGGCTTCGACGCGAACACGCAACTCGCCTTCTTTCAGGGCCCGGTCTGGAATGTCTTCGATCTCCAAGACTTCTGGCCCGCCAAGGCGGTGGAAACGAACGACTCGGCTCATATTGGATCTCCTGGTTCACTGACTGGGGGTAATGAAAGCTGATGCGTTTCCGGCAGTGGATACCGGTCGCAACTCATCACTGTGGGCACTAGCGGTTAGTCTGCGATGCACACGAGAGCGTGCTGGCTTTTTTGATGACGACCGTAATGATTTGCATTAGATGACGATCGCTATTATATTTGTCAAGTCACTAATCGATGAAGGCTTGCTAGATGCGCGTTTCAAAAGAAAAAGCTGCCGAAAATCGCGAACGAATTCTGAAGGCGGCCTCGCGTCTCATTCGCGAGCGT
>JAYTQI010000368.1:0-1523 GCA_043746825.1 Hyphomicrobium sp.
CACAAGACCTACCCCTATCTGCTGTGCGGGCTGCGGATCGACAGGCCCAACCAAGTCTGGTGCGCCGACATCACCTATTTGCCGATGCGCAAGGGCTTCTGACCTGCCCCCCGGAAACGCCCTTAGTCTGATGTAGAGTCTGCCCAACCCTGAAGGAGCAGACGACATGAGGAAAAGCCGTTTCACCGAGACGCAGATCATCGGGATGATCAAGGAGCAGGAGGCCGGGCTGACTGTGGCAGATGTCTGCCGCAAGCACGGCATCAGCCCTGCCAGTTTTTACAAGCTGAAGGCCAGATATGGCGGCATGGACGTGTCGGACGCCCGGCGCCTGAAGCAGCTTGAGGAAGAGAATGTAAAGCTCAAGCGGCTGGTCGCGGACACGATGCTGGACGTGGTGGTGTTGAAAGACCTGCTGGGAAAGCGCTGACGACACCTGCTCAGCGGCGGGAAGCGGCACTCAGGGCGATGCGAGACCACAAAATCTCGCAGCGTCGGGTCTGCAACCTGGTTGGTGTCGATCCCAAGACCGTGCGGCGCGAGCGCCCGCCTGATCATGCGGATATCCGCAAGAAGATGCATGAGATCGCGGGCACCCGCCGCCGGTTTGGCTATCGGCGCGTTGGCATCCTGCTTGAGCGGGAGGGGTTCACGATGAACGAGAAGAAATTGTATCGCCTTTATAAGGAGGAAGGGTTGTCGGTGCGGCGACGGCGCGGGCGAAAACGTGCGCGTGGAACACGGGCGCCGATGCCAATACCGAACCGCCCAAACGTGCGGTGGTCACTGGATTTTGTGTCCGACACCTTCGGTGCATCGCGCAAATTCCGCATTCTGGCGGTCAACGATGACTGCACCCGCGAAAATCTGGGGCTGATCGCCGATACCAGCCTTTCTGGTGCACGCGTTGCGCGGGAGCTGACCGCGATGATCCGGATTTACGGCCAACCCGGCTGCATCGTCAGCGATAATGGCACCGAGTTCACCAGCACCGCGATCCTCAAATGGGCAGGCGATACGGGCGTGGCCTGGCATTACATCGACCCCGGCAAACCGCAGCAGAATGGCTTGATCGAAAGCTTCAACGGCAGCCTGCGCGATGAATGCCTGAATGAGGAGATCTTCGACAGCCTCGCGGATGCCCGCCAAAAGTTGGCTCTGTGGCGCTATGACTACAACAACGTCAGGCCGCATTCCTCGCTTGGGAACAAAACCCCGGCAGAAGCACGCCGGGCGATTGAGCTACCTGACAGCAACGCACCCGGCGCGCTTGCCCAACCCGAAACCGACGACTATCAACAAGCCAGACTCTCGTTATGAATGCGGGACCACCGGGGGGCAGGTCACCCGCCATCAACGCGATCTACTCATGACTCTTAAGACGCGCTGGGCAAGTTTGCCGTTAGAAACGACCCGTTCCCTCGAAAAGCGTGTGCTATCTGGTCGGGATAGGTGGGAGAGGGAAAGTGAAGCGGAGTTTGTTGAGAGAAAATCTTGGGCGGTCGCCGAAAGGCTATTCTGGC
>JAYTQI010000369.1:0-1523 GCA_043746825.1 Hyphomicrobium sp.
TTGAGGCGACGGCCATAAGAATGATCGCGACGGCTAGCCCAAGAACTAGCACTAAGGTTGACTCGCCAGCAGCCCCTGCAACAGCCAGAACGTTATCGAGCGACATCGAGAGGTCGGCGATAATGATGGTCCAGAGTGCAGCCCAGAACGTCTGCTCCATGCCCGTGATTTTGGCTGACGCGAGATCATTCTCTATCTTTTCAATTTGGCTCTGATCGGTGTCCATGAGCTGGCGGTACATTTTCCAGCACACAAAGAGCAGCAGTAGCCCACCAGCCAGCGTCAGTCCGATGACTTTCAGCATCTGCTGAGCTACGCTCGAAAACAAAATTCGCAGGATAACGGCGCCTGCGATGCCCCAGAAGATTACCTTTGAACGGATCTCGGGCCGCACCCGCGACGCCGCCATACCAACGACGATGGCGTTGTCGCCGGCCAGCGTCAGGTCGATCATCAGGATGTTGAAGAGCGCCACGGCGTGTGTGCGCCACCATTCGGGTGACAGCATGTGGCCGACTTCGACGCTGAACGTCGACATCAGGGTGCCAATGTGATCCAGGAACGAAGCCATATTTAAACTCCGATGGGTGTCTAACGGGTATGTGGCATTGCTCAGCGCTGGTGGCAACCCTCTCCTGAGCAAAACACAACAGCCCGCCGATAGGGGCGGGCTGTCTGAAAGTTTGAAGTCTATCGTGAAGACTAGCGCTTCGAGAACTGGAACGAACGGCGGGCTTTCATGCGGCCGTACTTCTTGCGTTCAACCACACGGCTGTCGCGGGTCAGGAAGCCTTGCTTTTTCAAGACACCGCGCAGGTCCGGCTCGTAATAGGTCAAGGCCTTCGAGATGCCGTGACGGACAGCGCCGGCCTGGCCCGAAAGACCGCCACCTAAAACTGTGACGCGGATGTCGTATTGGGTCGCGCGGTTGGCAAGGTTTAGCGGCTGTTGCAACATCATCTGCAGGACGGGACGGGCAAAGTACGCTTTAAAGTCCTTTTTGTTGACGGTGATCATGCCTTTGCCAGGCTTGATCCAGACGCGGGCGATGGCGTTTTTGCGCTTGCCCGTTGCGTAAGCGCGGCCGAGCTTATCGAGCTTCTGGGCGCGGACAACCACAACTGTTTCAGGAGCCGTAGTTTTGACACCTGCGAGATCGGCCAGGGTCTTTGTTTCGGTAGCCATACTCTAGACCCTCACGTTCTTGCGGTTCAATTTGGCAACGTCGAGCTTCACAGGCGCCTGCGCCTCATGCGGATGGGCAGTGCCCTTATAAATGCGCAAATTACGCATCAGCTGACGCTGCAAGGGTCCGCGGGCGAGCATGCGCTCAACCGCTTTTTCAACGATGCGCTCGGGGTGCTTGCTGTCGAGAATCTGGCGCGGCGAACGCTCTTTCAAGCCACCAGGATAACCAGTGTGGCGGTAGTAGACTTTATCTTCATACTTCGCGCCGGTGAAGACGATCTTCTCGGCGTTGATGACGACGATGTTGTCACCGCAATCAACGTGTGGCGTGTAGG
>JAYTQI010000370.1:0-1521 GCA_043746825.1 Hyphomicrobium sp.
ATCGAGCGCTGTTCTGCCAACGACTGGATCCGACTGTACAGCCTGGACATTGCCGACAAGGCGGTCGCGATAGTGTATTGCTACCGCTACAGAGCGGAAACACTGCACTTCCAGTCTGGCTTTGACCCGACCTATCGGAATCGCTCGGTCGGCCGGGTCGCATTGGCGCACGCGATCGAACAATCGATCGAAGAAGGCAGCACTGTGTTTGACATGCTCAAGGGTGATCACGACTACAAAGCAAAGTACGCCAACGACCAACGCCGAACGCTTCGCCTCCTCGCGTTCCGGGGAACCGCGCGCGGCGTTGCGGCCGGACTTCTGTCCATGGCGAGGGACCGGTGGAAAGCGTGGCGCCGGATTAGCGTCCCGGAAGTCGAAGCGCCCTGATGCTCGCCAACACTTGCGATCTACCTCCAAGTTCAAGATGAAGAACGGCGGCTGGCGCAACCACGCGACACCAGGCACCGGATGCCGCTAGCGTGGTCAGCGGCTCCTGCTAAGTGAAGGGGCGAAAAACCGGCTTGACGGATCGGCCCTTGAGGTACCGTTCGACCCCATGATCCAGGGCGCATTTATAGGCAGCGAGGGCTTCCCCAGCGGCGTCGATAGTCCGGTCGATATCCACCTCGCTGTGGCAATAGCTCACAACAAACGATGGCGCGATGATGCCGCGCTGAATCATCTCTTGCAGAAATAAGGTGCGAAACGGCTGGCTGGGGCGCTGGTTGGCGTCACGCGTGCCGAACAACAACGAACAATCGCGACTGGCAAGCTCAACGTAGCCAGCCAAACCGTTCGCCGCGACAGCCTGCTCGAAACCCAGCCTCAGTCGTTCGCCTCGAGCGTAGAGTGTCTCGATGACTGGATTTTGCTTGTAGAACTGCATGGTCGCTATCGCCGCGGCCAGACTATGGGTCTCGGCGCCATGGGTAGTCGAAAGAAGAAACACCCGCTCGCGCGCATGATCCGCACCGCCAAGCGCCATGAACTCTCGTCGCCCCGCCAGCGCCGACACAGCAAAACCGTTAGCAAGACCCTTACCGAACGTACACAGATCCGCTGTAACACCGTAAGTTGCTTGCGCACCGCCGATATGCCAACGAAAGCCTGTGATCATTTCATCGATGATGAACAGCGCCCCGTGGCGGTGGGCACATTCCTTCACGGCCGCCAGAAACCCCGGATGTGGTTCTTCGGTTCGGGCCGCTTCCATCACAACACAGGCAATGCTGCCTGCATGAATAGTGAACAGCGCTTCCAGGCTCGCGATGTCGTTGTAGCGGAACTTGACCGTGCTGCGACGGGCAGGTTCGGGTGTTCCTGCTGGCATGCCAGTTGTACCGATGAACCAATCATTGGTTGAGAAGAAAGGATGATCACCGCAAATGGCAACCATCTCCCGCCCGGTGTGCGCACGGGCCAATTTGATGGCGCCATCGACGGCCATCGAACCGTCTTTGCAGAACTTCACCATATCAGCGTCTGGAAGAAGCTCCAGCAAGGCCTCAGCGCATTCCA
>JAYTQI010000371.1:0-3496 GCA_043746825.1 Hyphomicrobium sp.
CGGGATCTGTTCCGCGAGCCGCTGTCGGGTCTTGAACTCAATGATTATGACGCTATCGTTTTTGATCCGCCGCGCGCGGGCGCCGAAGCTCAGGCGCAAAAGATCGCGAAGTCTAAAGTGAAAACGGTGGTTGGGGTTTCCTGCAATCCGGCAACATTGGCGCGCGATGCCCGCGTGCTCATCGACGGCGGCTACAAGCTCGAGAGCGTGACGCCCATTGATCAGTTTCTCTATTCACCTCACATCGAGGCGGTGGCGGTGTTTAGAAGGTAGACCTTGTAGGTTGGGTTAGCGCGGCCAAAGCCTTAGCGGTCATTTGCAAATTTATATGCCGTGCGTAACCCAACGACTTTGGATCAACAGTCTCAGGTCTTGATTGTTGGGTTACGCACCGGAGCTGAGACCACGTTAAAATTCGACATTCGGGCGGATGCTAGCCCAACCTACGTTTCCCGTCTTGGCTTAACCTTAAGCACCTCCTCCACATACCCCGGCACCACCTCTGTCGCTGGGCCGTAGATGGCGTCGTGAAAGTGCGTCGCACCTTCCGAGGGTTCGAGATTGAGTTCCACAGTGTGAGCGCCGTGCTCACGTGCTACGGCGGCAAAGCCAGCCGCTGGGTAGACGTTGCCGCTGGTGCCAATGGACATGAACAGATCGCAAGCTCGCAGCAAGTCTGTGATGCGGTCCATGTGATACGGCGTTTCGCCAAACCACACCACATCCGGGCGCATGCCACCAGTTTTGGCGCAGGCCGGGCAGCGCGTTTCAAGCGAAAGATCGTCGCGCCAAGTTTGCCGAGCCTCGCAATGCCAGCAGAATACCTTGGCCATCTCGCCGTGCATATGGATGAGATTTTTCGAGCCAGCAAGCTCGTGCAGCCTATCGACGTTTTGGGTGACGATGGTGACGCCGCTGTGCTCAGCTTCCAATCGGGCGAGGGCTATATGCGCGGCGTTGGGTATGATGTCTTTATGCGTCCGCCGCCGCATGTTGTAAAACTCATGCACGAGCTGCGGGTTTTTCTTGAAGCCTTCGATGGTCGCAACCTCGCGCCAATCATACTGCGTCCAAATTCCTGTGGTGTCGCGAAACGTCGAAAGCCCGCTTTCCGCTGACAAGCCTGCACCAGTCAGGATGACGATGTTTTGGAAACCAGCCAAACGCACACCTTTGCCGGGCTACTCCCCGCACTGCCCGCGATGGCGGAGATAATGATCCGCCAGCACAATCGCCATCATGGCTTCTCCGACGGGCACGGCGCGAATGCCAACGCACGGGTCATGGCGGCCCTTGGTTGAGATTTCGGTGTCGTTGCCATTGCGGTCGATGGTTTTGCGCGGCGATAAAATAGAGGACGTCGGCTTGACAGCAAAGCGGCACACCACCGGTTGTCCGGTCGAGATGCCGCCCAAAATGCCGCCCGCGTGGTTGGATAAAAACTTCGGCTTGCCGCCGCGTCCGATGCGGATTTCATCGGCGTTTTGTTCGCCGGTCAAAAGCGCGGCATCCATGCCAGCGCCAATCTCAACGCCTTTGACGGCGTTAATCGACATCATCGCCGACGCCAAATCCTGGTCGAGCTTGCCATAGAGCGGCGCGCCCCAGCCGGCGGGGACGCCATCGGCTACCACTTCGATGATCGCGCCAATCGACGAACCTGCTTTGCGGATGCCATCGAGATATGCCGCCCATTGTTCAGCCATTTTGGCGTCGGGGCAGAAGAAAGGGTTGTTGTTGACTTCGTCCCAGTCAAAGCGTTTGCGGTCGATTTTGTGCGGGCCCATTTGCACGAGGGAGCCGCGAATTTTCACACCCGATATGATCTTGCGCGCCACAGCACCTGCCGCGACCCGCGAGGCCGTCTCACGCGCGGACGACCGTCCGCCGCCGCGATAATCGCGCAGGCCGTACTTGGCGTCATAAGTCAAGTCAGCGTGGCCGGGGCGGTATTTGTCTTTGATGTCGCCGTAGTCTTTCGAGCGCTGATCCATATTCTGGATCTCAAGTGCGATGGGCGCCCCGGTTGTCACCTGCTTGCCAGCGTCATTGGGAAAGACGCCTGACAGAATTTTGACTTCGTCCGGTTCTTTGCGCTGGGTCGTGTACTTGGATTGGCCGGGTTTGCGCTTATTCAAAAAGACTTGGATGTCGGCCTCGGCCAGAGGCAAACCCGGTGGGCAACCGTCGACGATACAACCAATGGCGGGCCCGTGGCTCTCACCCCATGTCGTAACCCGGAAGAGATGACCAAACGTGTTGTGAGACATGTCCGTTTTCTGAAATCGATGCGTGTTGCGGCTGGGGTTTTCTGCCGTCGAGGTTCGACATGATGCTGCAACAAGGTGTTGCTCACCTGCCCCACTCATTCTCTTAGGAGTGCTCCAGCATCGCCGCAAGCCCGCAGACGCGGCAAAGCGCGTGACAACGGGGCGCGACGCAGATTATCTGGCTCACTAGTTCTGCGTTCGCTGTAGGTTCCGCCACGCTTGCGGATTGCAAACAGCGCAACTTCAGGGTTTTCCCGCGTTCGTATCGCAACTGCAACTCGACCGAGCCCGCTGAGCCTGCCTGAACGCTGCCTGCGGCTGCTGATGAGATCGACGTTTGTAATCTTAGCGATATGCACCTGGCCCGGCTGAGGAGCCGCGTGGGCCGCGTCCACGCAGTTTAAGGGCGTATAGAATCTGCTCACATGAGCAGGTTCCAATCATGCAGGCTCGTCCTTTCTGGTCTGAGCAACCAGGATCGATGTGCCCAATACATATCACCGCAAGGTGAGGAAGAGCCGGGGCCGCTCCCCGGCTCTTTTTGTTTTTTAACCGCGTGTTTGATGCATGATGTTGAGTGGCTCGCGCCTTTGCGGCGGCGTGATATAGTCCGCTATCTCCCGATTGTTTTGTGTAGGGAAATCCGGCGATGCCAAAAACTTTTAAAGCCCCGTTTTTCGTTGTCACAGCATTTTTGTTTGCTGGCACTGGCTTGGTGGTCGCGGCGGAAACGCCAGCGCCAGACGCGCAAAAGCCAGCAGATAGCAAAACCGTGACCCGCCCCGCTCAGATCGAGCCCATGGTAGGGCCTGTGAAGCGCGCGGTTCCTCAAATCCCAGAAAGCAAGGCCAAGGAATCGGACAAGGGCAAGGCAACTGACAAAGCTAAGGCTGCAACAGCGGGAAAAGAGCCGAATAAGATTTCCAAAGAGCCCATCAAAAAAGCGGCCGCGAAATCTAGAGAGTCAAAGCCCCTAACGGCCAAAAGCGCCAAGCGCAGCACCAGCGGCAAGAAATCCAAAGTGACGAAGAAAAAATCTGCAAACAAAATAGCTGCGAAGAAATCGCACTAAGGGGTCGCTTTACAGCCAGCTCATCTCGCCATCGCGCAGCACAAGCACTTTGTCTTGCGGGACCTCCAACGTTGGCACCAGACGCGTGTCGAGACCCAGCACCGCCCCGCGCGCAACCCGGCTCACGCCGCCGTGAGAAATCGCAACGGTATCG
>JAYTQI010000372.1:0-3495 GCA_043746825.1 Hyphomicrobium sp.
GTCATCACGACGGGTAAGATTATGAACCCGCTGCGGGCTATCGCCGATGGCGCGAAGGTGACGTGGTTCTTGGCCAAGTCCGATCCGGTGACGGCGAAAAAACGCTGGCTTGCCGGACAGCTTGTTCCAGTTGGTCACATCACGATTGATGCTGGCGCTGAGAAGGCCTTGCTATCCGGCAAAAGCTTGCTGCCTGCAGGCGTCTCACGCGTCGAAGGCGATTTCGACCGCGGTGACGCCGTCATTATCCGGGCCGCCGACGGACGCGAACTTGGCCGTGGTTTGATCGCGTATGGCAGAGCCGAAGCATCACGCATCATCGGCAAGCGCTCGAGCGAGATTGCGGGCATTCTAGGTTACGAAGGCCAGGATACCCTCATTCACCGTGATGATATGGCGTTGAGCAGGAAGGCATCCTCTTAACCGCTGGCTCCAAAGCAACTTGAATTAACTACTGAAAATCAGTATATTGACATGGACTTTGAGTGGGACGGCGCGAAGGCTGCGGGCAACAAATCGAAGCATCGCGTTGACTTCGAAACGGCAGCGCGTGTTTTTCTCGACCCGTTCGTGCAGGAGCGCGAAGACGACAACGATCCTGGCGAACATCGTCTCAACGCTATTGGCATGGTCGATGGCCGTCTGTTGTTCGTTGTGTTCACAATGCGCGGCGATGTCTATCGAATCATTTCGGCTCGAGGAGCCAAGCCCTATGAAAAAAGGCAATATCACGAAGTTTAAGCTTGATCCCAAGCGGCAGCCCAAAACGGATTGGGCTGCTTTCGACGCCATGACGGCGAGAGAGCGCAATGCTGCTGCTAAGTCTGACCCGGATTTTCCAATTCTGACGGCAGCGCAACTGCGCCAGTTCCGCCGCCGGGTTGACGTGCGTGCGCTTCGCCAAAAACTGGACCTCACGCAGGAAGAGTTTGCTGCCAAATTCAATCTTCCATTGGGTACAATCCGCGATTGGGAGCAAGGAACACACCGGCCTGATCGGGCGGCGCAGATTCTTTTAAGGGTTATCGCCAACGAACCCGATGCCGTTGTGCGTGCGCTGGAGCGAAGCTGAAATCTAGTCTCAGAAGCGAGCCGATGAACAAACGCGAAAACATTGCTGGCGATACTGAGCGGCTGATGCGCGGCATTGGGGACGCTGCGCGTGCAGCGAGCCGTACATTGGCTCTTGCTTCGTCCGAGCAGAAAAATGCCGCGCTGATGGCCGCAGCCAAGGCGTTGCGCACGTCGGCTCCTGCAATTCTTGCCGCCAACGCCAAAGATATCGCCGCCGCTAAAGCTGCTGATCGCCCGGTATCGTTTGTTGACCGCTTGGCTCTGGATGAGAAGCGCATCAACGCCATTGCGGCAGGGCTTGACGATATCGCGGCACTTGCCGATCCCGTCGGGACTGTGCTGGCTGAATGGAGACGACCGAACGGTCTCAAATTTCAGCGCCTGCGCGTGCCCTTGGGCGTTATCGGCATCATTTATGAAAGCCGCCCGAATGTGACGGCGGATGCGGGTGCGCTGTCGCTCAAAGCTGGCAACGCGGCGATCCTGCGCGGAGGTTCTGAGAGCCACCATTCCAGCGTCGCGATCCATGCCTGCTTGGTGGCAGGACTGCGCGCCGCTGAATTACCTGAAGCCGCCATTCAACTTGTGCCAACGACAGACCGCGAGGCCGTCGGCCAAATGCTTACCGGCCTCGGCGGCAACATCGACGTCATCGTGCCGCGCGGCGGCAAGAGCCTGGTGGAGCGCGTGCAGAGCGACGCCCGCGTGCCGGTGTTCGCACATCTCGAAGGCATCTGCCACACCTACGTCGATCGTGGCGCCGACATGGACATCGCAATCCCCATCGTGCTCAATGCAAAAATGCGGCGCACCGGCGTGTGCGGCGCGACCGAGTGTCTGCTCGTCGATAAAAACGCCCACGAGGATTATCTCACACCCCTCGTCAAAGCTCTGCTGGATGCCGGCTGCGAGGTGCGCGGCGATGCGGCCACGCAGAAGGTTGACACGCGCGTTAAGACCGCAGCTCCAGACGATTACGGCAAGGAATTTCTCGATAGCATCATTGCGGTCAAGACCGTGGATGGCGTTGATGAAGCCATTGCCCACATCACCAAGTACGGCTCGCAGCACACAGACGCGATCATCACCGAGTGCCAAGCCACTGCAGAATTATTCTTGAAACGTGTCGATAGCGCCATCGTGCTCGTCAATGCTTCAACGCAATTTGCCGATGGCGGCGAGTTTGGCTTCGGCGCCGAGATCGGCATTGCCACGGGCAAAATGCACGCTCGAGGCCCCGTCGGCGTTGAACAACTGACCAGCTTCAAATATCTGGTGCGCGGCTCAGGCCAGGTGAGACAGAAGTGAACAGCTGATTGATCGTGGAGATGACAATGACCGAACATGTGACACCGGAACCTCAGCCCGCTTACTCCGCCGTCATCAAGCAAGATGGCAAATGGTGGATCGGCTGGATCGAGGAAATCCCGGGCGTCAATTGCCAGGAAGAGACGCGGGAGGAGTTGATTGCGAGCCTCAAAGAGGCCCTATGTGAAGCCCTCGATTTTAATCGCAGTGATGCGCGCGCGGCGGCTGGCAGCAACTTCCATGAAGTCAAAATCGCCATATGAAAAGGCGCGATCTTTTGCGACATCTGTCCGCTCAGGGTTGCATTGAAGTGCGCGAAGGGGGCCGGCATTCCTGGTGGAGCAATCCCTCCAAAATTCTTCGCACTGCAATTCCTCGCCACAGCGAAATCAATGATCAGCTAGCGCGCAAAATCTGCAAGGATCTTGGTGTGGAGTTTGCCTTATGACGGGGTCTCCGCGCCAGGGAGAATTCGGTTCTATTCGTATCCGCACGCCACTCGTCATGCCCGGCCAGCGCATCGGCATCATGGGCGGATCGTTCAACCCACCCCATGATGGGCACCGGATTGTCGCCGAGACGGCGGTGAAGCGTTTGCACCTTGATCAGCTGTGGTGGCTCGTGACGCCTGGCAATCCGCTGAAAGCCAATGGCGGCCTTCCCCCGCAATCGGATCGCATGGAACGTTGCCGCGCATTTGCGCTCGGCCCGAAGATGAAAATCACCGGATTTGAAAGTGAATTGGGCACGCCGTACACCGCCGCAACGCTAAGCTTTCTTCGCACAAGATATCCGAGCGTGCATTTCGTGTGGGTTATGGGCGCAGATAATCTGGCGAGCTTTCATCGCTGGCAGCATTGGCGCGAGATCGCGGCATCAATGCCAATTGCTGTTGTTGACAGACCTGGCTGGCGCATGAAGGCGCTCGCCGGCAAGGCTGCTCATCTGCTGTCACGCAGCAGGAGAGACGAGGCCAGCGCCAGAGACCTTGCAGACACCAAGGCGCCTGCCTGGGTGTTCCTGACGAGTCGCTTGTCGCCCCTTTCCTCGACCCAGCTGCGCGCCTCACCCGCCAAAATACCGCACAAAACCGTTGTCATCACATTGATATAA
>JAYTQI010000373.1:0-1517 GCA_043746825.1 Hyphomicrobium sp.
CGCCGGCGCATAACTAATCAGCGCCAAGGCCTTGGTCATATCGGCGTCTTTGATGAGGCCCTTGGAGGCCTGGCGCGTCATGTTCTTTTCGATAAGCGCGATGGCGGTCTCAAAGGCGTCCTTTTTCAAATCACTGATGGCAACCTTGTAACCAGCCAGCGCTGTGACGTGGGCAATGCCTGAGCCCATTTGCCCAGCGCCGATAATGCCGACTTTGGTAATGGTGCGCGCCGGCTTCATCACCGCCTTGCCCTTTTCCATAACTTTCTGCGCCTGAGCCATCGTCGTTCTTCCTTAACTGCAAGCTGCTTAAAATTTAGCGGCCAGCTTTTTTGAGTTCTGCGTCCAGTTCCGGCAACGCCTGGAAAAGATCGGCAACCAGGCCGTAATCGGCGACCTGGAAAATTGGCGCTTCGCCATCTTTGTTGATCGCGACAATGACTTTGGAATCTTTCATGCCCGCGAGATGCTGAATGGCGCCGGAAATTCCGACCGCCAGATAAAGATCAGGCGCAACCACTTTGCCGGTCTGGCCAACCTGCCAGTCGTTTGGCACAAAGCCCGCATCCACCGCCGCGCGTGAGGCGCCCATGGCGGCGCCAAGGCGATCCGCAACCGGCTCGATGTACTTCGCGAAATTTTCACCGTTGCCCATACCACGTCCACCCGAGATGATGATCTTGGCCGACGTCAATTCCGGGCGGTCAGACTTAGTGAGTTCGGCTTTCTCGAATACCGAGGTGCCGCCGCTGGCTGGAACTGAAACCGCTTCAATCGTTGCTGAGCCACCCTCGGGAGCGGCCTGGAACGCAGAAGTGCGGACCGTTATGACCTTTTTTGCCTCGCTCGATTGCACGGTTTGAATAGCGTTACCTGCGTAAATCGGACGCTCAAAGGTGTCGGGCGAGAGCACCTTTGTGATGTCGGAGATTTGCATGACATCGAGCAAGGCTGCGACGCGCGGTAAAATGTTTTTTCCATTCGACGTGGCGGGCGCAACAATCGCGCCATACGGCGCAGAGTGCGTGAAGATAACGCTCGCAATGTCCTCGGCGAGGCCATGTGCGAGATGCGGCGCATCGGCGACGAGAACTTTTGTTACGCCTGCGATCTTGGCTGCGGCTTCTGCCGCCGGTTTGCAGTTAGTGCCTGCGACAAGGATATGAATATCACCACCCAAAGCCTTAGAGGCGGCAACAGCTTTGGCCGTTGCGGGCGAGAGCGCCGCGTTGGTGTGCTCGGCAAGAATGAGGACGCTCATTAGATCACACCCGCTTCGTCTTTGAGTTTCTGCACCAGCTCGGCAACGCTGCCAACTTTGACGCCGGCTTTGCGGGTGGGGGGCTCGGTGGTTTTGATCACTTTCAGGCGGGGCGCAATATCAACGCCGAGATCGCTGGGCTTTTTTACATCCAGCGGCTTCTTCTTGGCCTTCATGATATTCGGGAGCGAGGGATAGCGCGGCTCGTTCAAACGCAGATCGGTGGTGATAACGGCGGGGAGTTTGAGCTTCACGG
>JAYTQI010000374.1:0-7797 GCA_043746825.1 Hyphomicrobium sp.
AATGCCGATTTTATGGGCGGTTTGGCTCATCATCCGCGCGTTGGCTTGATGCGGCACAAAGTGGGTGATCTCAGCCGCTGTGATGCCCGCGCGCGCCAGGGCCTTCTCGGCAGACGTTGTCATCATCTCAACCGCTTGCCGGAAGACGGCTTGGCCATCCGAGATCACCATCAACGTCTCTTTTGCGGTTGTGACTTGCGAGAACGGCCTGCGGCTGCCGCCACCGGCAATCTTGATCAGATCATAGCCCGCGCCCAAAGATGCAAGATGAACGCCCGCGACGCCGGCTTCCCGGCGTGTGCTAGGTGCGAGAAGCACTGCGCCTGCCGCATCTGCAAATAGCACGCTGCTGGCGCGGTCTTCGGGGTTGATCCGGCGTGACAGGACGTTGGCCGCGATCACTAACACCGGCGCGTTGTGGGTGCGCACAAACCCATCCGCCATTGTCAACGCATAAATAAAGCCGCCGCACGCACCCGCCATGTCGATAGCGCCGGCATTTTTAAGCGCTAAGCGATGCGCGACGAGAGGCGCAGAAGGCGGCAAAAGATGATCAGGCGTTGAGGTTGCGAGCAAAACCAGAGCCACGTCTGAGCGACGAAGGCCAGCATTTTCCAGCGCTATGTTGCCAGCATGGACAGCAATGTCGGACAGCGCTTCGTCATTGGCCACATAGCGGCGTTCTTCAATGCCAGTACGCTTGAAAATCCAACCCTCTTTCAGGCCGAGGCGTGTCTCAATTTCGCTGTTTAGAACGCGGTGCTTAGGGGCATAGTGGCCAAGGCCGATGATTTCGACGCCGCTCATGCGCGCACCTCTTCCGCAGCAGCGGTAATCACAGCGTAGACAAGATCAAGTTCAGTGCCTGTCGAGCAGTAGGGTGGCATGACATAGATGCTACGCCCAAGCGGGCGCATCAGAATACCGCGTTCCAGGAAATACGATCTGAGAGGCAGGGCGATGTCCGCGCTATAGCCCTCGCGGTGTCCCGCCAAATCAAACGCAGAGATGGTGCCGAGCTGACGGACGTTTTCAAATTTTGGGTTGGTACGCAAAGCCGTCAGTCTCTCGGATTGCATTTGACTTAAGCCTGCAACGCGCTCGCGCACCGGCTCATCGCGCCAGATCGCAAGATTAGCATTTGCAGCGGCGCAGCAAATCGGGTTGGCGGTGTAGGAGCTGGAATGAAAAAACATGCGCGTGCGATCTTTTGAACAGTGCGCGTCAAAAATTGCCCGCGTGCACAGCGTGGCCGCCAGAGGCAATGAGCCGCCGGTGAGACCCTTGGCGAGGCACAATATATCTGGCGAGATGCCCGCTTGCTCGCAGGAGAACAGCGTGCCGGTGCGGCCAAATCCGGTCATCACTTCGTCGGCGATGAACAGCACATCGTGGGCGCGGCAAGTCGCGTGCATGGCTTTGAGCGTTGCCGCGCCATACATCAGCATGCCACCCGCGCCGAGGATCAGAGGTTCGCATATGAAGGCCGCGACATCACCCTTGCGGCACGCGGCCTCCAAGGCGTCGAGCGATGCTTGGTCATTTCCCTGCGCCGGAAATGGTATCCGTCCAACATCAAACAACATTGGCTCATAGGCGGCGTTGAACACGCCGCGCGCGCCCGCTGACATCGTGCCCACGGTATCGCCGTGATAGGCGTGCTCAAGCGCTAAAATGCGGGTGCGGCCTTCGCCGTGGTTGCGCCAATAGCCGAGCGCCATTTTGAGCGCGACTTCGACGGCCGTTGAGCCGCTGTCGGATAAGAAGACATGCTCGAGCCCAGCGGGCGCAATTTCGATAAGGCCGCGCGCCAAAGTTTCCGCAGGTTCATGTGTGAAGCCCGCAAAAATTACCTGATCCAGCGTATCGGCCTGCTCCTTGATCGCTGCGATAATCTTGGCATGGCGATGGCCATGCGTCACCACCCACCACGACGAGATCGCATCGAAGATGCTTGATCCATCTGCTGACTCGAGCCACGCACCCTCCGCGTGCGCAATGTTGGTCATCACGGGCTCAAGGCCGTGCTGGGTAAACGGATGCCAGAGGGGCGAGCGGGGCGCATCCGTCATGGGCCGGATACTCCAAGCCCACGAAAATCGGCCATCATAAAATTGTTAGCGAAGGCCGTGCGGATGTTTGCTGCATCAAGCGGTTCGACGCGCGGCATCCGCCCCAATTTCTTGACCGCTCCCATCTCGCAAATCGTGCGCTCACTATCAGAATTAGCATCGCCCATGAAAGCGAGCCCGAGAATTGGTATAGCCCGGCGCTTTAAGGCATCAATCGACAGCAAGCAATGATTGATGGTGCCCAGGCGCGTACACGCGACCAGAATGACCGGAGCCTTCCAACGCTCGAGCAGATCGAGTTGCAAAAAGTTTCTCGTCAACGGCACCGCAAGGCCACCCGCACCCTCAATCACCAGCGGACCTGGCGTCGAGGGGATCGCGAGCTTGTCTGGATCAATCGTTAGCCCCGCGCGCTCGGCGGCGTAATGTGGGGAGGAAGCGGTGGCCAAGCGATAGGCTTCAGGCAAAATCCGCTCCGCGCTGAGCCCACACAGGCGGCGGACAATCTGGCTATCGGTTTCACCCATCAGCCCAGCTTGAACCGGTTTCCAATAATAGCCATCCAGCGCAGCTACCAGAGCCGCGGCGAAAACGGTTTTGCCTACATCCGTATCTGTGCCCGCAATGACGAAGGCCTGGCTCATGAGGTTAGCCTCGCCTGCTCTTCAGCCAACGCATCAATCAAGGCGGTGATCGCGGCCTCGTCTGTGTTGAGCGTCAACGTCATACGCAGCCGCGCCGTGCCCTCGGGCACAGTTGGGGGGCGTATAGCGCGAATGTCGAAACCGCTTGCTTTTAACGCCGCTGCCAGTGCAACCGCACGGCTATCTGCGCCAACAATGATGGGCTGAATTTGTGAGCCTGAGGGCGTGACGCCAGTTCTAGTTTCAAGACGTTTGCCCGCAAAAGCAATTCTGCTGTGAAGCATTTCGCGCCGTTGCGGTTCGCGAGCGCAGATCTGCAACGCCGCGCGCACGGATGCGGCGATCAGTGGCGAGGGCGCCGTTGCATAGATAAAGGCGCGGGCGCGGTTGATGAGAAAATCGCGCAACGTCTTTGAAGCCAGAACCAGGGCTCCGGAAGCGCCCAAAGCTTTTCCGCAAGTATGCAACGAGATGACGTTGTTGCGGCCCTCAAGTTCGGCACTTAGTCCCCGGCCTTCGGGGCCAAACACGCCGGTCGCGTGGGCTTCGTCAATCACCATCAAGGCGTCATAGCGGTTGGCGATCTCCGCCAGCGCCGTTAGCGGTGCGCGGTCGCCGTCCATGCTGTACAGGCTTTCAACCGCGATCCACGGCTGGCCTGTGCCGCCACCTGCGCGCCAGCTTTTTATCGCGTCCTCGAAAGCCTGCGGGTCGTTATGCCTGGCGGCAACATTTGCCGCCTTCGACAACCGCATGCCCTCATGCGCGCTGGCGTGGATCAGCGCATCATAGATGATCAGGTCGCCACGCTGGGGGAGAGTTGAAAAAATCGCAGTATTAGCAATAAAGCCGCCGCCAAAAAACAGTGCGGTCTCGGCTTTAAAGAACCGCGCAGCTTCGGCTTCGAGCGCTTCATGCTCATTGTGATTGCCGCGCAGAAGGCGCGATCCGCCCGCGCCCACTGGCACGCCACGATCAAGCGCCCGCGCCACAGCTGCCCGCAGCTCAGGTGATTCCGCTAGGCCGAGATAATCGTTGGATGTGAAGTCAGCACCAAAGCGCGGCTCAAGGTGTCTTAAGCGGCCACGGCGCAGCAGCGCGTCTAGCGCACGCTTAGGATTGGCGGGCATTCCTTTGACCCGCTTCTAGCGCGGGCTCACGCTCATGAGGATGATGTTCAAGTGCCGCAGACTCAAGCGTCATCGGCTTGATTCCGAGTTTCGCAAACAGACGGCTATCGGCGTCTTCGCCTGGATTACCGGCAGTCAGCAGCGTGTCGCCTGCGAAAATCGAGTTGGCGCCAGCAAAGAAACACATGGCCTGCATTTCGTCGCTCATCGCGGTGCGCCCAGCCGAGAGACGGACCATCGAATGCGGCATCATCAAACGCGCAACCGCAATGGTGCGCACGAAATCAATCGAGTCGATTTTTTCAGTTTTCTCTAGCGGTGTGCCAGGGATAGCAATCAGCATATTGATCGGCACGCTCTCGGGGTGCTCCTCAAGGTTCGCAAGTGTCACCAGCATGTCAGCACGGTCATGGGAACTCTCCCCCATACCTACGATGCCGCCTGAGCAGACCTTCATGCCGGACTCACGCACCCGCGCCAAAGTGTTCAAGCGGTCGGCATAGGTGCGGGTGGTGATGACCTTGGAGTAATACGCTTCCGAGGTATCGACGTTGTGATTGTAATAATCGAGGCCAGCGTGGCTCAGCTTCGAGATATCCTCATCCGACAACATGCCAAGCGTCATGCAGGTTTCCATGCCTAAGCCTTTAACGCCCTCGACCATGGCGACAACCGTGTCCATGTCTCGCGCTTTGGGTGAACGCCAGGCCGCGCCCATGCAATAGCGGGTGGCGCCAGCGGCCTTGGCCTTTCTAGCTTCAACAAGAACGCGCTCAACTTCCATCAGCTTGGAAGCCTTGAGGCCGGTGTCATGATGGGCGGATTGGCTGCAATAGCCGCAGTCTTCGGAGCAACCGCCGGTCTTGATCGAGAGCAGTCGGCTCATCTGCACGGCGTTAGGATCGAAATTCTGCCGGTGTGCGGTGTGGGCCCGAAACAGCAAGTCCATCAGGGGCAGCTCATAAATGGCCAACGCCTCAGCGCGGGTCCAGTCGTGCCGGAGTTTTGGACCTATGCGATTTGTGGTGTCGAGCTCTGTGATGGAAGGCATGGACGATCATGTCTCTCGCGAAAACCAATTCTGTCAGATGTTTGCACCGCGAGAGCCCCAATCGGCAACCCTCATTTTGGGTTCCGCGTCCGGACGTGTCATTCGCAACTCGTGAAAGCAGTAGAAAGTATAAATAAAGTATGAATTGCCACAGCTCAATTTCTATACAAATTTAGTGAAAGTCTATCTTAATAACTTGACAGTTTAACAAGGTATACAACCATTAATACTTGCACTTCGCGCTGTAGTTGCTGTAAATAGTTTTGGATGACTGGGGCGCAGTCTTTTGTCTATGGGCTGGACGCATAATGCGTCTTGGCGGCCTGAGATTGAACGCTCTGTCCACATCGGTAATCGGACAAGGCTTTCAGACCCATGGGCGCGAACGTTCAAAATCACCAGCTTATGCAGGCTCTGGAGCGCGAGGAAACCCTCAAGATCCGGGGTTTCACGGCGGCATGCGGGCCGACGGGCAGCGTTGTGCTCGACCGCTGGAACCATGTTCGCGGCGTCTGGCATTTCGCCATCCGGCACTATTTCTGGACCCCTGCCGGGTACACAGAGCCGACTTACAGGTGTTCCAGCCAAGAGGCAGCTGTGGCGCACACGCTTGAGGTGCTGGCCAAAACCTGAGCTTAATCTGCGAGTCTCAGTTCTGATCTTCAGGCAAGCGAGGCAGTACGCCGAACTGAATGCCTTCGTCGGTCAGCCTACGGGCATCATCCAGCGATATTTCGCCGTGAATGGTGCGTTGTTCGCTTTCGCCAAAATAGATCTTGCGGGCTTCGTCAGCAAAACGGGGCCCCACGTTCTCGGAATCAGCAAGAAGCTTTTGCTTGAACTCCCGCATTAACTCGATCATGGGGTGGGCCGTTGGCGTTGAGATGGCTTCGATCGTTTGCGGCCGGCGTGTAGCGCTTTTCCGGCCTCTGATCAGGGCCGGCGCCATAGGCACTTTATCGACCTGCTGCGAGCCACATTCCGGGCAAATGACCAGGTGGCGGCGCGACTGAGCTTCATAGGCCTCGCCCGAGCTGAACCAAGCTTCGAACTGATGTCCAGCGCTGCAGCCGAGGCGGAATTTGATCACAGAGGTCTGCTCATATTGAGTCTTTTGGGAAGGTAACAACTTCAAATGGCCGGTCGTGGATGAGCGACGGGACCCGGCGGCGGGCATCATCCAGCGCGTGCAAGTCGATATCGGCGACGATGACCGAAGGTTCAATGCCCGCCTCCGCCAGAATCTTGCCCCATGGCGAGATAATCAGGCTATGGCCAAACGTCTCTCGTCCATTCTCATGCACCCCGCCTTGGGCCGCAGCAAATACGAAACACTGTGTTTCAATGGCTCTGGCTTTGAGAAGTGTCTGCCAGTGGGCTTCACCCGTGACGCGGGTAAACGCTGCGGGCACAGCGAGAAACTTTGCGCCGCCCTTGGCGAGCGCTCGGTAGAGAGCCGGAAAGCGCAGATCATAACAAATCGTCAGCCCCAACGGCCCCCAGGGTAAATTGGCGATGACAGCCTTGTCGCCGGGCGCATAGCTGGCGCTTTCAGTGTAGACCTCGCCATTGCCGAGATCGACGTCGAACATGTGGATCTTGTCATAGCGGGCGGCGATTTTTCCGTCCGGCCGGATCAGGAATGAGCGATTGGCGATGCGCCCGTCATCCAGCCGGATGCCCAGCGATCCGATGTGCAGAAAAACCTTGAGCTCGCGTGCCAGATCCGTGAACGCAGCCAGTGCTGGATTGCCAGCTTCGGGTTTCAACTCTGCCAGCATGCGCGACCGGTCCAACTCCATCAGCCCGGTGTTCTCTGGTGTTTGGATGTAGTGGGCGCCCTTAGCGGCGGCCTGGCGGATCAAGTCACAGGCATTTTGGATATTGCGCGCGACATCGCGGCTTGAGCACAGCTGCACAAGGCCGGCGCAGAAATGGTTGGGTTTGGAATCTAAGGTCATGGGCTGATGAGAATAGCGCTAATGCGCGAGAAGCGCATCCAATTTGCCAGCGCGGTCGAGGGCGAGCAGATCATCGCAGCCGCCAACATGGGTCTCACCGATCCAGATTTGCGGCACCGTTTGCCGTCCACCCGACCTATCGCGCAGGTCATCGCGGAGGTCTGAGCGGCCGGTAAGATCAATTTCGTCGAAGGCCGCACCTTTTTGGCGCAACAGCTCTTTCGCCATGTGGCAGTAGCAGCAGCAGCCTGCGGTATAGACCTGGACCTTGTTGGGCATGGGCTTGTTGAACCTAGGTAAGTGCCGTCTCCTGTCGCGGCGCACCGACTCAGCTAAGACTATTCTTTTCGCAAGACTGTGCAAGATTTGAGGCGATTTTTGCGTCTCTATGACGCGATAAGGCAACGCTTTCGCTTATTTACTTAAATGATGTGACCAGGATCGCTGACAATCGCGAGGGTCAAGACGTCAACACGGGCCGCTCCCGCGTGCTTCAAAGACCGTGCGGCGGCAGAGACTGTGGCTCCTGTCGTAATGACATCGTCGATAAGCAGCACCGATTTGCCCTCAATCAGCAGCTTGCCGGATGCCGCCACGCTAAAAGCCCCTGCCACATTCTTCTTGCGCTCTCCCCGCGTCAAGCCAACTTGCTGTTTGGTGATCCTGTGCCGGATTAGAGCCGTGGCTGAGACGGGTTTACCGGAAAGCCGGGCGACTTCGCTGGCCAAGATTTGCGCCTGATTGAAACGCCGCAATAGCAAGCGCCCGCGCGAAAGCGGTACCGGCACAACGACGTCAGCATCCTTGATAAGGTCAGCGCCAGCGCTCATGAGCCAGCGGCCAAATAAGCGGCGGCCATCGTGGGTGTCGGCAAACTTGAGGGCATGGACCAGATCTCGCATCAATCCGTCAAAGCGGGCCACCGCCCTGGCCCGGTCA
>JAYTQI010000375.1:0-7783 GCA_043746825.1 Hyphomicrobium sp.
CAAGATCACCATCGATTGCGCGACGATGATGAACAAGGGCCTTGAGCTAATCGAAGCCCACCACTTATTTCCCATTGGCGCTGACAATCTTGACGTCGTTGTGCATCCCCAATCCGTGATCCATTGCCTTGTTACCTACCGTGATGGATCGGTGCTGGCGCAGATGGCGCCGCCGGATATGCGCACACCCATAGCGGTGGCTCTGGCCTGGCCCGCACGCATGACGGCGCCGACCGAGCGGCTCGATCTGGCAAAAATAGGCACTTTGACGTTTGAGGCGCCAGATGAGGTCCGCTTTCCAGCTCTGGCATTGGCGCGCGCGGCGATGCAACGCGGCGACACGGCTCCGGCGGTATTAAATGCCGCCAATGAAGTCGCTGTTGCGGCATTTCTGGAGCGGCGCATCACGTTTCCGGCTATAACACGGTTAGTTGCGAGTGTTCTCGATGCGGCCGAGCGCCAAAACGCCATTAAGACCGCGCATTCGCTGAGCGACATCCTCGCCATCGACAGTTTGGCGAGACGGCTGGCAGAGCAGCGCCTTCATCGTTAATAGTAGATTCGGAATTTGATCCGGAGCGTGGCTTGCCGCGCCCGTCATTGGAGCCTGATATGGCATCTCTCTCGACGATATTTGGCTGGATTTGGTCCAACGTCTTCATCTTCGTCATGGTTTTGACGATCGTGGTCTTCATCCACGAGCTTGGGCATTTTTTGGTCGCGCGCTGGTGCGGCGTCTATGTAAAGGCCTTTTCAATCGGCTTTGGGCCTGAACTGTTTGGGTTTTACGACCGCCATGGAACGCGCTGGCGGTTCGCGCTGTTTCCGCTCGGCGGTTACGTTAAGTTTCTCGATGATGAAAACGCCGCCTCAAAGCCGTCTCCCGAAGCACTTAAAAAGATGTCGGAAGAAGACCGGCGCAACTCGTTCCACGCCAAACCTGTTTGGCAGCGCGCGGCGGTGGTGGCGGCGGGGCCGATTGCGAATTTCTTGCTCGCGTTTTTGCTTTACAGCGGCCTGTTTTATACGAATGGCGTCAAAATCGTCCCGGCCATCGTTGAAAAGGTCATGCCCGCATCGGCGGCCGAAAAGGCTGGCTTTCTAGCTGGCGACAAAATCATCAGTATTGGCAGCGAAGCCATTGAGAGTTTTGACGATTTACAGCGCATTGTGGCACCAAACGCTGGCAATGAACTAGACTTTACGGTCACCCGTAACGGACAACCGGTCATGCTCAAGGCGATACCTGCTGTCGATGAACAGCGCGATTTATTCGGGCGCACGTTCCGGCGCGGAATTATTGGCATCCAACGCACCCAGGCAGCCGAGAAGGTAGAGACCATCAAAGTTGGCCCGCTTGGTGCCCTCTATCGCGGTGCCAAGGAGACCTATACCAACATCACGCAGACGATCTCCGGGATCAGCGACATTATTTCCCGCCGCCAGTCAGCCGAGCAGATGGGCGGACCAATCATGCTGGCAGAGGTTACCGCCAAGGTTGCAGAACTTGGTGTTTTTGCACTAATAAGCTGGATTGCCTTCATATCCTCGAACATTGGCTTTTTGAACCTGCTGCCAATACCGGTTCTTGATGGTGGCCATCTGCTCTTCTACGGAATCGAAGCCATCAGGCGGAAGCCACTCAGCGACCGCGTTCAGCATATGGGATTCCAGGTCGGCTTGGCGCTGATACTAATGCTCATGATATTTGTTAATTTCAACGACTTGGCTAACGTTTGGCGGCGCATTACGGGGACCGGTTAGAAAGCGGGGCGGTGACGTATTCTTGCCACTTCCCGATGTGTTTCTAAATCGTTAAAAGCTAACGCTGGCGCAGACACTGTTCTCTGATTCGGGACATCCGGGAACAGAAGGCGAGCGCCTGGACTGGGGTCAGATGCAATGCCGCCGCCGACGGTTTGCATTTTATGGGGGTCGGCGGCAGACGAGGGCTAAACCGCGGATGCATATCGTTAGAGTTATCCTGACAAGCATGTTGCGCCTGACGGTGGCACTTGCGATCGTTGGGCCGTTACTTGCTGTGGGGGACACGGCATTGCTATCGGGCCCGGCTTTTGCGCAGGGCGTCGTCAAGGACATTCAGGTCGCTGGCAATCGCCGCGTCGAGCCTGAAACTGTGCGCTCTTACATGCAGCTGTCTGCGGGTGATACTTATAGCGCGGCTAAGGTCGATGCGTCGATTAAGGCGTTGTTTGCGACCGGCTTATTCTCCGATGTGAAGATCGATCGCCAGGGCGCATCGGTTCTGGTCACGGTCGTTGAGAACCCGGTGATAAACCAGGTTGCATTTGAGGGCAACTCGGAGGTCGATACCGCTACGCTGCAAGGCGAAGTTCATCTTAAGGCGCGCTCGGTTTTCACGCGCGCAAAGGCCCAGGCCGACGTCCAGCGCGTTTTGGATGTCTATCGCCGCCAGGGAAGGTTCGCGGCTGCCGTCGAGCCAAAGATCATCGAGCTTGAACAAGACCGCGTGAATTTGGTTTTTGAAATTACGGAAGGCTCTGCCACTAAGGTTAAGGGCGTCAACTTCATCGGCAACCGGGCGTTCTCTGATGGCCAGCTGCGCGATATCATTTCCACGACACAAGCAGGCTGGTTCGACTTCCTCAAAGGCACCAGCATCTACGATCCGGACCGCCTGTCGCTCGATAAAGAGCTGCTGCGCCAGTACTATCTGAAGAATGGGTATGCCGACGTCAATGTTACGGCTGGCAACGCTGAGCTTGATCCTGAGGGCAATGGTTTTGTCATCACCTTCTCGGTTGATGAAGGTGAACTCTACAATTTCGGCGCCGTCGCAATCGAGAGTTCGCTCGCAGAAGTGCCAGGCGATGCCTACAAGGGCGAGCTGCTGACCAACTCTGGTGATATCTACAACTCAGCTCTGATCGACAAGAGCGTTGAAAAGCTGACGCTGGCTATCGCTGAGCGCGGTTATGCTTTTGCCCGCGTCCGCCCGCGCGCCGTGCCAGACACTGCCAACCGGACCATCGCGATCTCTTATGTTGTCGATGAAGGCCCGCGCATTTACATCGAGCGCATCAATGTCAATGGCAACGAGCGGACCAAGGACTATGTCATCCGCCGCGAATTTCGCTTGGCTGAAGGTGATGCTTATAACCCGCTGCTCGTTGACCGCGCCAAGAAGCGCTTGCAAGGCCTTGGCATTTTCAAGAATGTTGATATCAAGCGCCGCCCTGGTTCGGCCCAGGATCGCGTCGTGCTCGATGTTGATATTATGGAACAGTCGACGGGTGAGCTGTCGTTTGGTGCTGGCTACTCGACGTCTGAGGGTGTCATCGGGGACGTCTCGATCACGGAGCGCAATCTTCTTGGCAACGGGCAGTTCCTGCGCTTGAAATTGGCTGGTTCGATAGACCGGTTGCAGGTTGATTTGAGCTTTACTGAACCGCGCTTCCTCGACAAAAATTTGTCGGCTGGTTTTGATATCTATCATAAGGAAGTTGATCAAACGAGCCAGTCTGGCTTTAAGCAACGCAAGACAGGTGGTCAGCTCCGCCTCGGCTTTCCGATTGCTGAAAACCTCTGGATGCAAACTCATTATGGGCTGTCGCGCGACGAGATACACGGCGTGACTGATGGCGCATCGCTAGCGATCAAAGAAGCTTGCGGCGATCCAGCACCAACGCGTACTGGCAAGGCCAACTGTACTAACACGCCTTACTGGACCTCGCTTGTTGGCACCACCGTAACTTATGATGCCCGCAATCACCCAACCAAACCAAATCGTGGATTCTACTTACAGCTCGACGATGAGTTTGCAGGTCTCGGTGGTGATGCGCAATATTGGCGCGTTGGCGCGGAAGCCCGGGCTTATTACCCAATAGCTGAAAAAATCACGCTCATCGGGCGCGTTATTGGTGGACATATTGAGAGTTGGGGCGGCGACAGTGTGCGGCTATTGGACCTCTATTTCAAGGGTGGCGAAACCATTCGTGGCTTCGACCGTTCAGGTTATGGTCCACGCGATTTGGGCTCTAGCAACCGCGACGCACTGGGCGGCCAGACCTTTTGGGCTGCAACCACGGAAATCCGTTTCCCTCTACCCTTCGTGCCGGATGATCTCGGCCTGAGCGGCGCAGTCTTTGCCGATGCCGGCTCGCTGTTTGGTGCGGCCGACGGCGCGAAGAAGTCGCTGACTAAGCCCGGTGATCTGGTAGACGAGTCAAGCATCCGCTCATCGGTTGGCGCTAGCTTGATGTGGGATTCCCCTGTTGGGCCGCTGCGCATGGACTTTGCTAAGACCCTGTCTAAGCAGAGCTTCGACCAGGAGCAGTTCTTCCGCTTCGGCGCTTCGACAAAATTCTAAAGTTTGAACACGTCTTTGGTTCTCAGGGGCCAAAGTCAGGGGTCAACTTAAGCTAACCACAACTCCGGCGCGCTGGCAGACTTGCCAACGCGCCGGAACTGTTTGATGGTTTAGGCCCTTTTCCATTTATGCCGAGCCCGGAGAGACGGTCATGGAGCATCCCGGATTCTTTGACCGCGCTGGGCCGTTCACGCTTGCTGAGGTTGCAAAAGCGACAGGCGCTGAGCTCGCGGTTCAAAGCGATGACCGGCAAACCGTCAGCGATGTGCGCCCGCTCTCGGAAGCGGGGCGGGGCCATATTTCGTTCATTGATAACCGCAAATATCTGGGCCAGCTTGAGGTGACAACGGCAGGCGCCTGTCTGGTCGCCCCGGCATTCGCGCCGCGCGTGCCACGAGGAACTGCGGTCCTGATCACACCTAAGCCCTATCATGCCTTTGCCAACGCTCTCGGGCTGTTTTACCCAGAGGCTCAACATCCCAAAGCGGCGCGACCAGGCGCGCCTGCCATTGATCCATCTGCAATCCTTGAGGACGGGGCACAGGTTGAACCGGGTGCCATTATCGGTCCGGAAGCGCATATTGGCCGGGGTGCCAGGATTGCTGCCGGTGCCGTGATTGGCGCTCGCGTTATGATTGGACGCGGCAGTTATGTGGGCCCGCTCGCAACCGTCGTGCATGCCCTGATTGGCGACCGCGTCATCATTCATTCGGGTGTCAGGATTGGCCAAGACGGGTTCGGTTTTGCGATGGGCAAGACCGGTCACGTCAAGGTGCCGCAGATCGGCCGGGTCATCATCCAGGACAATGTTGAGATTGGCGCAAATACAACCATAGACCGGGGTGCCCTTAAGGATACGGTCATCGGCGAGGGCACGAAAATTGATAATCTCGTCCAGATCGGGCACAACGTGGTCATCGGTCGTCACTGCTTGATAGTCGCGCAGACCGGGATCGCGGGCTCAACTGAGCTTGGCGACTTTGTCGTGATGGGCGGGCATTCGGGTATTGTTGGCCATGTCAAGGTCGGTTCGGGCGTTCATATCGCGGGCACGTCACACGTCACGCACGACGTACCAGCGGGGCTGCGCATTGGCGGATCTCCGGCCCGGCCATTCAGGGTTTGGGCGCGCGAACTTGCGGCTATCAAGCGCTTGGGCGAGCGCCATACAGTGAAGTCCGGAGATAAAGCGGACGAAGAAGATGGTTGACCGCACGGCATAGACCGCAAGCGCGGCACTTGAGATGCCGGGCGAAAACCTGGGAAGCGAGAGAGAGATGGTCGAGAAGACACAACAAACTAGCGCGCTTGGCACCGCTGACATCCTGCGTGTCATGAAGCTGCTGCCGCACCGCTATCCCTTCCTGATGGTCGATCGCATGTACGACATGAAGGGCGATGAGAGCTGCATTGGGGTCAAGAACGTCACAATGAACGAGCCGTTTTTCCAAGGGCATTTTCCGCAATTCCCGGTGATGCCTGGCGTGCTGATCATCGAAGGTTTGGCGCAGACGGCGGGTGCGCTGGCCGTCGCAAGCGTTGGCGAGGATTACAAAGCCGAGCTTGTCTATTTCATGGGGATCGACAACGCGAAATTCAGAAAGCCCGTGCTTCCAGGCGATCAACTGCACTATCATGTTAAAAAGATCCGCAGTCGGGGCCGCGTCTGGCGCTTTTTTGGCGAAGCCAAGGTCAATGGACAGACCGTAGCCGAAGCTGAGATTAGCGCCATGCTTGCGGATACCGCCGACGCTAAGGCATTTGCGAGCAAACATGGCTGACGCGCTGATCCACCCTACCGCCATCATCGAGCCTGGAGCCAGGCTCGGGGCGGGGGTGAAGGTTGGGCCCTATTGTGTTGTCGGCGCCAGCGTATCGCTTGACGACGGCGTCGAGCTGGTCAGCCACGTGGCCGTAGCAGGTGATACCAAGATTGGGGCCCGCACCCGGATTTTTCCATTCGCCTCCATCGGGCACCAGCCGCAAGATCTGAAATACAAAGGCGAGCCAGCGTCGCTCACTGTTGGCGCTGATTGCATCATCCGTGAAGGCGTGACGATGAACCCGGGGACGGAGGGCGGTGGTTCTGTGACAGCAGTCGGCGATGGCTGCGCCTTTCTTGCCAACAGTCATGTCGGTCATGATTGCCGGGTTGGCAACAACGTCATATTTTCAAACAATGTCATGCTGGCGGGGCACTGCACGGTTGGCGATTATGCAATCATCGGGGGGGGCGCTGCGGTCATTCAATTTGCCCGCGTTGGCGCGCACTCGTTTGTTGGTGGCATGTCGGGGTTGGAGAATGATCTCATTCCTTACGGCATGGCTCTGGGTAATCGCGCTTACCTTTCAGGGTTAAATATTATCGGCCTGCAGCGCCGTGGATTTGCGCGCAACGATATTCATGGGCTTCGCCGCGCTTACCGGTTGTTGTTTGCGGCGGAGGGCACATTGATGGAACGCGTCGAGGACGTGGCTGTTGAATTCAAAGGCCAGCCCATCATCGATGAAATCATCGCCTTCATCCGCGAGGGCGGTAAGCGCTCGCTGTGCACGCCGAAAAATGGCGCAGAGGCGTGAGGGCGGCCAATGGGCCCCTCAAAAACCATAGGCATTGTAGCGGGCGGTGGTTCGCTCCCGCTAGAAGTTGCGCGAAGTGTCACGAGCCGTGGCGACAGCGTGCATGTCATCCTGGTTGATGGCGCCGCTGATGAAGCGCTGAAGGCCTTCCCGCACACCATTGTCAATTGGGCGGAGTTTGGCCGGGCGGCGCGCGCGCTTGAAGCGGCGCACGTCCGGGATGTGGTGTTTCTTGGAAAATACACCCGTCCTAACTTGAGCACGGCGCGGCCAAATGTCGATCTTGTCTTCGCAATTCCAAAGTTGTTGAGAATTTTGCGCGCGGGAGGGGACGATGCTGTCCTGCGCGGACTTTTGGCTCTGTTTGAAGATCGCGGTTTCCGGATCGTTGGCGCGGGCGAGGTGGCGCCGGAACTACTCGTTGGCGAAGGTGTGCTGACGCGGGCGAAACCTGATACGAGAGATGCTGCGGATATTTTAAAAGGCTTTGCTGTGGTTGCGGCGCTGGGGCGGCACGACATCGGGCAAGGGGTGGTGGTATCGGGCGGCGTCATAGAAGCCATAGAAGGTGCCGAAGGCACCGACCAGATGCTGGTGCGGGTCGCGGAACGGCGCGTGGCTGGCGTTTCGCAGAAACGCGGTGTGCTCGTTAAGCGCCCGAAGCCCGGCCAGGATTTGCGTGTTGATTTACCAGCCATTGGGCCCGGAACCGCTCGCAATGCTCAGGCTGCGGGCTTATCGGGTATCGCCGTGCAATCTGGCCAGGTTTTGGCAGCAGGGCGCGCAATGATGATCGGTGTTGCGGATCAGGCGGGACTATTTGTTGCGGGTGTGCACGAGGCCCGCGCAAAC
>JAYTQI010000376.1:0-3474 GCA_043746825.1 Hyphomicrobium sp.
TAGCTTTTGCCCGGCATGATTCCGCCGTTATCGGGTCATCCAGAGTAGTTGCAAATGACAACTATGCTGAGGTTGCTCTCGCTGCTTAATGCGGTGCGAACAGCCTGAACCTAAGCCCTTGCCCTTAGCCGGGTAAGGCGCGGTCCGGAGGGCACCGGGCAACAGAAGCCCTCCACTTTATGCCGGAACGAAAGTTCCGGGCGAACGAAACCTAGGGCGGGACGATGACGACTGAGGCGACGATTGATTACGAAGCGCTGCAGCAGGACGCCATGCGAGGCGTCGTGCGCGCCGCGCTTTATCAGGTCGTCAAATCAGGTCTTCCCGGCGAGCATCATTTCTATGTTTCTTTCCTGACTCAGTCTGCGGGCGTTATTCTTTCCAAACGCTTAAAAGAAAAATATCCGCATGAAATGACCATCGTACTGCAACACCGCTTCTGGGATTTGATCGTCACGGATGAGCGCTTTGAAGTGAAGCTGACGTTTGATGGCATTCCCGAACGCCTCGTCATCCCCTTTGGTTCGATAAAAGTATTCATTGATCCAAGTGTGCGCTTTGGCTTGCAGTTCGATGATGCGGGCGGCCAGAAAACCGCGAATACCGACCGCCGCACATCTCTGACCATGGATGCCGCATTTGACCAAATCGGTGAGGCCCAGGCCGATAGCCCGCGTGCGACATTGAAGAAACCGCGCACGGCCCGCCGCCCAAAGACCGACAAAGATTCAGCTGACGTGCCAGCAAACACCTCCGAACCGCCGCGACCCGCGCCAGCGGCAATGCCGCCGCCCCAGACAACTAAACCCGCACCCGAACCTATCCGCGCCAGCGCGACGCCGGCCGATAACGCAGACACACCCGCCACTGATAAATCGGGGGCGCAGATCTTGAGCCTCGACCAGTTCCGCAAGAAATAGTCTGCCGCCCTTATCAGGAGCCCGCCGTTTTGAGCGAACCCACCATCGACCGCACCGCTATGGGCCGCTTGGGCAAAGCCTTGGATTTCATTTGCGGCGCCGATCATCCCACCACCAAAGCGTTGAAACTTGCGAGCCAAACCGGCACCGAACGTGACATCAAAGCGGCGCGCGCCCTGTTCCTCAAATTGAAATCCAGCGACCGCCAAGCCGCCCTCGCCCTGATACAGGATTGAGGGCGGCATATTTGCTACCTAGTCTCCAATTTTCGCTTTCGCCTGCTGCAATATCTGCTCGATGGCTTCGCGCTTGAACTGCAGTGTCAGCTCACCGTTCTCAAGCACGGCGCATTCAACACCAGCAACGAAGGGATCGCTGACCTCGATGTCGGCGGCTTGCCGGCACACGGATGCAGTCGCAAATGGTTTGACGTTGACGCTGCTATCGCCGTTGGGAAGGACGAGTGATGTGATCATGACAATGAGTTTGGGCTCCATCGGGCAATCCTCGAAAAACAATCTCGGTTGAGCAGCCAGTTGGCCACCGGTTCACGCGGACTGAAGCCCCCTCCCGCCCGCACGAGGACAAGGGCTCAGGCACTTTGGGAATAGTGCCGACACGCTCCCGACTCGAAAATTGCTGGAGCGAGATTCACAAGCCCACAAAAAATGGCAGCAATGAGAGAGGCTTAGGCTCAAGGCGCAGACATTATCCGGGTATCACAGGTGGGACGTAGGGCAGCGTCTTGGCTAAGGCCCAAAGCAAAAACAGCACGACCGGCGTGTGTACAAGGAACTGTAAAAAGGTAAATCCGACGATGTCGCGTGCCTTCAATCCCAACGCGCCCAAGAGAGGCAGCATGTAAAACGGATTGATCAAATTGGGCAGCGCTTCGGCAGCATTATAGATCTGCACGGACCAGCCGAGATTGACTTTAAGTTCGTTGGCCGCCTGCATGACATAGGGCGCTTCCAGCAGCCATTTGCCCCCGCCCGATGGCACGAACAATCCCAACACCGCCGAGTAAACGCCCATCGCTAAGGGGAATGTGTCGTGCGAGGTCAGGCTGACGAAGGCATGTGCGAGCTGATCAGCAACGCTGACACCGCCCGCGTTCTTAGCTGTCGTCAAAATCGCGGCAATGGCCCCGTAAAGCGGAAATTGGATGAGCACGCCTGCTGTCGCCGGCATGGCATTGGTGACCGCATACATGAAGCTTCTCGGCCGCCAATGCAGGCCAAGCGCCAGCAGCAAGAAGATGAAATTGTAAGTGTTAAGGTTCGAGATCGCCGTTATCAGGCTTTGGTGCGAAAACTCCTGCACCAGCCAGCCAACGCCTATTCCGACAAGGACAAGCGTAAGCATCGGGGAATGCTCAAGCCATTCGCCGGGATGCTGAGGCGGCGCGATGACCGTTGGCTGGCGCGACAGATCGAGACCCATAGACGTGGCGGTCTTGACTTGGGCGCCGGTGGGCGTGGAAAAATATGCAACCGTCAGCGACACCACAAACAGTACGGCGGCCAACACATAGTTTTGCCAAATGAAAATCGTGTCGGTCAGTGGAATCACGCCAGTGATGGCGAGAATTGACTTTGGCAGGCTCGCTGGATTGGCTTGCAACTGCGCAGCTGACGAACTGATACCTAACGCCCAGGTCGCGCCAAGGCCAAGGCAGCCAGCCGCGCCCGCAGCGCGATAGTCCATGGCCAAGTCTGAGCGGCGCCCGCATGCCCGCGCCAATAGGCCGCCGAAAATTACGCTCATCGCCCAGCTCAGCAATGAAGTGATCATGGTGACGGTGGCGATGAAGGCAATGGCGCCGCGCCCGCTCTTGGGGATGCTTGCCAGCCAATCGATAAACCGCTCAACGGGCGGCGAGACAGCGACGACATAACCCGAGATGATCATCAACGCCATTTGCATAGTGAAGGTGATGAGGCTCCAATAGCCATCGCCGAAGGCCTTGAACACCGCCTCTGGCGCTGCGCCGTTTGCCCATGCCGCCAAGGCAACAATGACAACCGCGAGTGCGACGAACACGAAAGCATCCGGGAACCAGCGTTCTGCCCAATCGGTGAAACTGAGGGCTAATTTGGCTAAGCCACCGCCTTCGGCCTTTGGCCTTTCGATTTTCTGGTCCATGGCTCATCACCCCTGTCAGAACTGACCCCAAATTACACGCTTTTAGGCAGCGTGAACCCCGGCAGCTAAATCATAGTAGACTATGCCTTTGCCAGTTGCCTTTGAGGAGCGCGGCTGAAGTCGTAGAGAACTCACTGAAAAATCGCCCAAGCCTGGCAAATGCCTTATTCTAGCCCTTAGAGAATCGATGGACGTGGACGCGGTTTTGGCGCGGACGCACTGAGGAGATCAACGATGCGCGACCTCGTTTCCCGGTTTGTAAAACAGGCGGTGCCCCGCCGGGTAGTCGAGGTCGGCTGGCTGATCGATAGCGATAAGAGCAGCCTGATCTGGGATCCCCCCAAACCATACCTGCGCAAAATGCCTAAACCCAATTCGGTTAAGTCTGTGCAGCTGTGCCCCGCTGCCA
>JAYTQI010000377.1:0-1508 GCA_043746825.1 Hyphomicrobium sp.
CTGTCATCGCGACCCTGCGCCCCGGCGTGCTTGACGTGACGGCGGGCGGCACGAAGAAGCGCCTGTTCGTCAGAAGTGGCTTTGCCGAGGTTGATCCGACCCGCCTGACCGTGCTCGCGCAACAGGCCTACGATGTCGATGATATGACGACGGCCATCGTTGCCGACGAAATGAAAATCGCCGAAGCGGAACTGGCTGCGGCCAAGGACGATGCCTCCAAGGCTCACGCAGATACCCTCGTCGCCGAATTGAAGCGGTTGAGCACCAAGGCTGCCTAATAGCCCCGTTTGAGTGCCGAAATTCAAAAGGCCGGACATCAGTCCGGCCTTTTTGTTTTGGGTCTGACGTTAAATCCGACAGAAAAAATGTCCGGAGGATGGCGCGTGACTGCCGGACTTTCGATCCACACCGCTTTCGGCGGCGATGGGGCAGGAGTGGACGATCTGGAATATTGCGAGCCTTAGAGTCCGTCCGGGGATTTCATGAAGCCTCTCTGTCTCTTACGAGACGGCGCAGCATAAGCCGGATCATGGCAAGGATGAAGAACGCCGCGTGGGAACGGGTGAGATTTTCGAAGTCCTTGGCCAATCGGCGGCAGCGCCCGAGCCAGCCGAAGGTGCGTTCGACGATCCACCTTTTTGGCAAGATCTTGAACCCACGGCCGTGGTCCGAGCGCTTGACGATTTCGAGTGGAATGCTGGCTTCATCCAAGACGGCCGTCGCAGTTGCAGCGCCTTGATACCCGCCGTCGGCGATGGCGCGCAGGAGCGAGGGGAACCGCTTAACTGCCAACTTCAAAAGCGGCGCGATCATATCGCGGTCCTGGATGCTGGCTGGCGAAACTGCGAAATTGATTAGCAGGCCTTGCGTATCGACCGCCGCGTGACGCTTCTTACCTTTGATTTTCTTGCCCGCATCATATCCAGCCGGATCACTGTGGGGCCCCCTTTTTCTGCGCTCTTCACGCTCTGGCTGTCGACGATCACGAGCGTCGGGGCGGATGCCCTGCCCGCGAGCATGCGCGCCTCCGCATAGAGCGCATGGTGCAGCCTCGTCAGCGTTCCGTCGCTGTGCCAGTCGACGAAATAGTCATGCACGGTGCTCTTGGGCGGGAAGTCCTTGGGGAGCTGGCGCCACTGGCAGCCCGTGGTCAGCACGTAGAGGATCGCGTTCAAAACTTCGCGCCGGTCGACCCTGCGGGCACGCGGCAGATGCGGCTCCACCAGCGCCCATTCCGCATCCGTCACGTCACTGGGATAGCGCTGCCCGTTGCGATCATAGGTCGCCCGATTATCCTTCGTCCACATGCCAGCCCCCGCGAATCACGCGCACGGGCCAATAGAATCACAACCGATTCAACCGACTCAAGAAACTTCCGGACAGGCTCTAAGTATTTTGCCGACGATTTTACCGCAGCCACCCACACCGTTCAGCACGCCTTCCAGCTGACCTTTTAGGTTCGCGGCATCAAGGCCGGTAGAGGCGATGGCGCAAGAACACGATACCTT
>JAYTQI010000378.1:0-1507 GCA_043746825.1 Hyphomicrobium sp.
GTACGTGTCGATCCTTTTTTCAACGCCAACACACCTGCCGACTTAAACGAGGCCCGCGCGCTGCTAACTCAAAAAACTTAAAGCCGCACCGCAGCGCCAAATCAGAGAGTGTTTCATGGCCAGCAGCCCAAAGCCCGCTCCATTCCCCACCCCAATGCTTGGTGTTGCAGGGTGGTCGAACGCCGGAAAGACAACGCTGATCGAAAAGCTGACGCGTCATTTTACATCGCAAGGGCTGCGCGTCGCCACAATTAAGCACACCCACCACAAGTTTGAAATCGACCGGCAGGATAGCGACACGACGCGGCATCGCGCGGCCGGAGCCGCTGAAACAGCGATTGTTTCGGGATCGCGCTTTGCCTTGATTGAAGAAATCGAAACGCGCGGCGAACCGGCGCTGGAAGACATCGCGCGCCGCTTGAAGCCCGCCGATATTATTCTTGTCGAAGGTTACAAGTCCGCCGCCATCCCCAAAATCGAAGTCCGCCGCGCCGCCGTTGCAACCGAAAAACTTTTAGCGGCGGGTGATCCCCTCGTCATTGCCATCGCCGCCGACTATGAACTCGATGGCCACGGTAAACCCGTCTTCTCCCTCGACGACATCTCCGGCCTCGCCGCATTGATTGAAGAAACCTGCGGGCCGTTTAATCAGATGAAGCAGAGGGCTTAACTTCCCCCTCTCCCCTCGGCGAGAGGGCCGGGGTGAGAGAGTTAATTCTCTCAAACCTTCGGCGCACCCGCCTGAGACATCGGGTCGGCTTTGATAAACGCCGCCTGGCTCATGCACTTTTCCATGATGCGATTGATCGTTGGAATACCGCCAACTTCGATTTTGAAAATCGGCAGCACGGCGATGATACTGGCGACGCAAATGTCGGCAATGGTGATCGTCTCGCCGTGACAGTAGGTGCCGGTTTCGCTGTCACTGGCGAGCCGCTGCTCAACGGCTTGCAGGCCCGTCGTGAACCAATGGATCTGCCAGGCGCGGAACGCCGCATCATCGAACTTGCCTTCGGTCGTCAGATATTTCTTGATGCGTCCCGTGATCAGCGGATGCGTGTCGCCAGTCAGCATTTGGGCAATAGCGCGGACGCGGGCTCGGCCAGGCGCGTCTTTAGGCAACAGCGCGGGAGCGGGCTGGATCTCTTCGATGTACTCAAGAATGGCAAGAGATTGCGTGATTGGCGCATGAGAGGAGCCCGGCGCGCAGTCAATCAACGCCGGAATAGCGCCCATCGGATTGATCTTGAGAAACTCAGGCGCGCGCTGTTCGCCGGTGTCGAGATTAATGTTATGTTCCTGCGCGGCAAAACCCTTGAGATTGAGCGCCACGCGCACGCGGTACGTGGCTGACGTGCGCCAATACGAGTACAATTCAAAACGCGGCTGCTCAGTCATGGCGTTCTCCTACGTTGACCGGTTGATTGATGCGGAGCTTACACGCCCGCCTTCGCCTCTTCATAGGCTTCACTTGCCACAAGCCAGGCATCTTCAGCGGCGGCAAGGC
>JAYTQI010000379.1:0-3466 GCA_043746825.1 Hyphomicrobium sp.
ATGAACCCCAACGGCAAGACGGTGTATGTCTCAAATGGCGGTGATGGCACGGTCAGCGCTATTGATGTCGCGACCAACAAAATCACCAAGACGGTTGCGGTTGGCAAACGGCCCTGGAACATGGCGATCACGCCGGACGGGCGCAAACTTTATGTGCCGAACGGGCGATCCGGCACCGTCTCGGTGATTGACACGGAAAAATTCGAGACCGTCAAAGAGATCAAGGTCGGCGAATTTCCCTGGGGCGTTTATATTTCGGAGTAGGCGGGCGCGGGGATAGCCCCCGCGCCCGGTCATCATTTCACGCCCAGCAATTCGACATCAAACATCAGGTTAGCATTGGGCGGGATAGCGCCGCCGGCGCCGCGCGCGCCATAACCGAGCGCCGGCGGGATGATCAGTGTCCGCTTGCCGCCAACCTTCATCGTTGCAACGCCTTCGTCCCAGCCCTTGATCACTTGGCCTTGCCCGATCATGAATTCAAACGGCTGACCGCGATCAAGGGAAGAATCGAATTTCTTGCCCTTAGTGCCGTTTTCATAGAGCCAGCCGGTGTAATGCATGACGCAAGTCTGACCAGATTTCGGTGAAGCGCCGGTCCCAACAACGGTGTCAGCGATTTGCAGGCCAGTAGCTGTGGTCGTCATGGTTGTTCCTTTTTGGTCTTCGGCGGAGGCCGTGCCCGGAGCACAAACACTGATGGCGCCTGCCAGTAGGGATGCAAGGGCAAGAAAGTTGAGCGTGCGGGTCAGCCGGTAAGCGCGCATGTGTGGTCTCCTCAGTTTGGAGCGCGAGTTGTGGGGCGTGTGTAGCGCATATGAGGGTGCACGTCATCCCGGTGTCAGGATGACGTCGTTGAAGCGCCACGTATTCCGCCCGGCGTCGCTTCGGTGTGCGAGTGCAGGCTTTGAGGCTATGCCGCGGTTCTCTGATAGCGGCGGTCGATGGTGCGGATCAGGATCAGCTCGCAGCGCAGCGCATGGCGCAGGCCGTCTACGCCGCCAGCATGGGCTTCGGGAGCGCCAGCACCAAAGAGCTTCACCGTCCAGCTCAGCATCGCATCGATGTTATCAGAGGCCCAAGCAGGCGGCACACAATGCATTTGCAGGGCGATGTTGTGGAAGACGGCGAGGGCCGCAGCATCCGGCCCGCCCGTTGCAAAGCGTGCAAGCGTGGTTTCAGCTTCCAGTGAAAGCTCTGTCAATGTGGTCATGGTTGCGGTCCCGCAGTTAGCGTAATCCGCAATCATTATTGATTCGGGGCTAAGCCGATGTGACCAGCAAGCTGTTATTCACCGCAGAATTTTTAACAACGTGCCGGTGTGCGGCAGGGCCAGCTATTTGCAGGGATAGGCTTCGGCCGCGCAAAGCTGCAAAGCCGAACTGATCGGATCGCAGGATTCGTCGTTGACGTTGGCTTTTTTCCAACTCGCCCAGGATTTTCCAAAATCGGCCTTGACGTTGCTAGACCAATCGGCGCGGGCGCGCGCCCTGCCAGTCTGCCAATTTGATGCGGTGCCTTCGCCATAGTAATAATCAGTCTTGCACTTTTTGGCTTCGCTCGGCGACACGTGTCCTGCAACCAGCATCGCGCTCGCGATCATCATCATAACTTTGAAGAATTTCATGGTACGCCCCACACAAATGATCAGTCTGAAACAGATTAACCTTATGGCGGCGCCTGACCCCTGGCTATGACGGTTAAGACACAGTACGCGATGATACGTATAGACCGTTGCGCGGGTTTGTGAATTTTCGGGTGAGGGGATGACGTCACGGGGTGTTGCCGCGCAAAGAAATGTAGGGCGGGTTAGACGCGGTCCGTATTTTTTGGATATTTGGCCAACGATTTATTCCGCGTCGTAACCCGCCGGCCGCGAGTCAAACTGTTGCAACGCTTTCTTGTCCGCATCGGCGGGTTACGTTTCGGCCAAGTACAGTGGCCGAATCTAATCCGCCCTACTTTTCTTCGTGGTGATCCGGGCCACGCGGGCTGGGTGTTGCAGCGCAAAGAACCGTAGGGCGGGTTAGCGACAGCCCGTATTGGCGGCGGCTTAACGACCGAAGTTTATTCCGCGTCGTAACCCGCCGTCCGCGAGTGAGATGTCAGCAACGCTTTCTTGTCCGCATCGGCGGGTTACGCTTCGGCCCCCGTCAAAGGCGAGCAAACAGAAAAAGTGAGCAGGGCCCGAATCTAACCCGCCCTACGTTTCTTCGTGGTGATGCGGGCTAGGCGGGCTCATTCCTTCAGCGTGCCACATACAGCAAGAATACGATCATCGTCGGATAGAACAGTATCTTCTGCCACCTGTATCATGCCAATGTCGATGTGCCCATCAACACCATAACTTGCAAAAGGCACCACCCAGTGCTGATTCAAGGAGGTTATGCTACCCGGTGCAATAATTTCTCGGCCCACCTCGATCATGTCAGTTTGAGTCTGCGCAAATGCAGCAAGCTCGCGGATTTCCGCAAACCTGCAGTCATATTTTCTGATAAAGATGCGTAGTTGTTCCGTTGTGACGGCGGTCCCATTGGAATCTTTAGGTTTAAATACACGCATCAACCTCGAGCGCTTGCCGCTGCCGTTGGTCATGGGGCGGAGCAAATAGTCAAAGTCGTTTGCAATATTTAATCGCTCGTTCTGATGAAACGATTCAGTGGACTGTCCGTAGTCTACAGATACGGTGAATACCTTTGGCTTGGTTTGCGAATTTGACATTTTTTGTGCGGTCGGCTGCCGTGGTCCCGATCCTCCAGCTGGTGAATTTGGCGCTTCAGGAATGTATTGTTTGATGATTGGAGGCAGCGGCCAATCCAAGCCTAGAGCGTAATAACATACGCCAGACAAAAATAGCAGAACTGGCACCACCACGTGAGCCCATTTGACTATTATGTTCGGCAAGAAATTGATCTCCAGCGGTGCACGCCGATTTCTAGTCTCTTCTGAAAATATTATCAGTCTAATCTAGCTTTTTGAAGTTCCGCCTTGGTCCCCTAAAAGTGAGTGCGAGCGATGCCACCACCGACTTCAACAAGTCGTTCATCACACCCCCATCAAACCCTTCATCCAGCCTTCGTGCGCCGCCCGCAGCTCTGACAAAAGCAAAGACGTCTCCCCCTTCAACGCAATCACCGGCGGGTCGGCGGCAACCGGCGTGCCGTCGTCGTTGAAGGTGACGGGTGAGGCAACAACGCGCCCGGCGATGCGGGCGGGGAGCGAGAGTAAGCGCGCGCGCTCGAGGACTTCCTCGGCCTTGGCGGGCGTGACTTCCAGCACATAGCGGCCTTGATCTTCGCCAAACCAGATCGCATGCGCGGGCAGCTTGCCTTCGTAAGCGTAGAGTTCAACGCCAACGCCGGAGGAGCCACCTGAGCCGCCAGCCAGCGCCATCTCGGCAATGGTGACGAGCAAGCCGCCGTCGGAGCAATCGTGCACACTCATGACGCGACCCTCGCGGATCAAC
>JAYTQI010000380.1:0-1504 GCA_043746825.1 Hyphomicrobium sp.
ACGGCAGCGGGCATCGTGTTCTCGCTGATGTTGCTGGCTGGCATCTTGATCGCACTGAAATCGGCAGGCCTTGCAGTTGGCTGGGGCACCCAATTCCAACAGCCCGTTTTTATCGCGGCCATGGCTGTAATTGTGACGCTGTTTGCCTGCAACATGTGGGGGCTGTTTGAAATCATCCTGCCATCCTCGATCAGCAATATGGCTGGCACGGCTGGCGGTGACGGTGATGGGGTGCTCGGCAGCTTCATCATCGGGGCGTTCGCGACCCTGCTGGCAACGCCCTGCTCCGCGCCGTTTGTCGGCACCGCCGTCGGCTTTGCGCTCTCAGGTGGCACGGCGCAGATCCTGACGATATTTTTCGCGCTCGGGCTTGGACTCGCGTTGCCCTATCTCGCGGTCGCGGCGTTTCCTTCGCTGGCGCGGCTGATGCCAAAGCCCGGCATGTGGATGGTGCGCTTAAGGCAGGTGCTGAGCGTCGCGCTGGCGGGCACCGTGCTTTGGCTGCTGTCGATCCTGCCCGAACAAATTGGCATACTAGGAACGGGACTGGTGGCTGCACTTTTGCTGGCCCTGGTGGCGGCCCTTGCGATGGGCGAGGTCTTTCCGCGTTTGCCGCAGACAGCATCACGTGCATTGGCGGGCGCGCTAGCGGCATCTGCTGTGGCGCTCCCACTCGCACTCCATCAGCCTGCTAAAACCGGCGTTGACGCCGCTGGCGATCATGGCTCGATGACGTGGGCCGCCTTTGACCGCGACCAGATCAAGAGCCTCGTCTCACAAGGCAAGACCGTATTTGTCGATGTCACCGCTGAATGGTGCGTGATTTGCAAATCCAACAAAAAACTGGTGATCAATACAGCTGACGTCAGTCAACGTTTGACATCTGTCACGATCCCGATGCGCGCCGACTGGACATCACCGGACCCCAAGATTTCAGCGTTTCTGGCGTCGTTCGGCCGTTACGGCATTCCGTTGAATGTCGTGTTCGGACCGGGTGCGCCGGGCGGCGTCTTGCTACCGGAACTTTTGACCAAGGATGCCGTGTTCAAAGCTATTGAACAGGCCTCTGGCAAAGCCGCATCACTCGATTCGCCGGCCAAGCAGGACGTACAGCTAGCCGTAACCAAATCAGCACCAGAAGGAAAATAGCGTCGATGTCTTCTCAATTTGCTCTGAAACGCTTGGCTGTAGTAACTGCCGCAATAGCTTTGGCTGCGGTGATCACTTCTACTGCGAACCACATCACACCCGCCCGCGCTGAGGACGCCAAACCAGCAGCGTCCACCGTCCCGGCATCTGCTGACGCTATCTGGGCCGCCAGCTTCAAAGATCTGACTGGCGCCGTGCAATCGCTCTCAGCCTACAAGGGTAAAGTTGCGCTCGTCTATTTCTGGGCGACGTGGTGTGAGTCCTGCCAAAAGGAAGGCCCGGCCTTCCAAGCCTTATACGAAAAATTCAAGGACAAAAATTTTGTGGTGCTGGGCATTGCCGTTGATAACGTGGA
>JAYTQI010000381.1:0-7689 GCA_043746825.1 Hyphomicrobium sp.
GGGCGTGACTTTGCAACGAAGGGAACGTGCCCGGTTGCAGCGCCTATTTTCAAGTATCGCTCTACCGTCCCGCTGTCTTCGCCGCCGCGACGCTATCGAAAGCTGCTGCAAATTCTTGTGAGCCGGGAGTGTTGACATCGTGATCCATGCGACGGTCCAGCTCCGCCAGCAATTGTTCGCCAGTCAAACCAATCACCATCTTGTTCACGTAATAGGCGCGGCGTGCAAAGAAGTTGGTCACGGGCGCTTTTTGTCCTGCACCCTTCATCATCTCGAGGCCGGTGACGGGACCGGCGAGATTCATCAGTTCCATTTCAGCACCGGCAAGCTTCGGGCGGTCATATTTTTCAGCCGTTTCCTTCAAACCCTTGAGCTTGATAGCTTGGAGCATGGGGCCGACGTCGCCATCGATATTCAAAGCGTGTACACCCATGCCTTCCGTTGTTTTTGCGTAGACTTGATGCTTCTCCCAATCATAAGGCACGCGCTTGACGTTACCGTACATCTTGCGCACGGCAGCAATCTTGGTCTTGAGTGCCACACGGCGCGCCGCGCTCAAGTTGGGGTTCTTGGCTTTCTCGGTCAGCCGCTGGATAAAAAATTCGCCGTGCTGCGACAGCTCGTTGACCGAGTTGGCGTCCAGCAACTGCGCATAGCCCAGCGCGCTCGAAATGGCATGGCCGGTTTTCTTGACCGGATGAATGCCGGACTGCATATCATACGTGCCGATGCCGCCAGTTTCCAGGGCGTACACACGCACCACTTGATCCTTGGCAAGGCCCAAAGCGACAGCTTCCTCGGCATAGCGCTTCTTGAAGTCTTTCTCAGACAACCGTTCGGGCACAAATTTGTAAACGTTTTTGGCGGCGGCCAGATAATCGGCCACAGTCGCCATGTCTTTTGGAGGTGCGGGCTGGCTCTTCTCTTGATCCTCGAGAAATTTCTCGTATTTTTTGGCTAGGTACTTGTCGAGCTTCGGCCCTTTGTAAGTGGGTGGAAATGTCATGACGAAGTCAGCCGTGCCGTAAGGCTCTTTGCTGGCACGCTTTTTCTTGCGGGCTTCGCGCTTGGCTTGCACCTTGTCCCAGTAGGTATCAAGTTCCTGGTCATAATCGCGGCGCGCCGCTTTCCATTCCTGGAAGGTGTTGGCTTCAGTTGATGACAGGGCTGCTAGAAACTCAGCGGTGGACGTTACGGCACGCGCTCCGGACACGGCAGCGCCAAACGCCAGCAGCGCGGAGGCTGCCAGAATGGCTAAAAAGCGGGCCGGTTTCAATATCACCTCAGTCTCCTTCAGCCGTACACGAATCGCCCGCAATCTCGCCTGAGACTATGTTCCAATCGTGATTCGCTGGTATATCGGTTTCCAAGACTACCACGCGCAGGTGCTAAACTTCGATTATGACCGCATCCCAACCCCTGCCCGCGCAACTTGCCTGGAATGAGCCGCATTTCCGGCGTTTGGCCGCCAGGGCCTTACACGCCGCGCCGCTCTCCGCCGCGCAGGCTGAGACGAGCCCTAGTGACTTCGACTTGAACCAGGATCTGGCTGCGCCAGCGCCTGAGACGTTGCGGCCCGCCGCCGTCCTGGTGCCGGTGGTCGCGCATGACAATCTTACCCTGCTCCTCACCGAGCGCACCGCGCATTTGCCAGCCCATGCAGGTCAGATAGCATTTCCGGGCGGCAAGATTGATCCCGGCGAGACAGCGCATGCTGCAGCGCTGCGCGAAGCCTACGAAGAGATCGGTTTAGAAGCGCAATACATCGAGCCGCTGGGATATCTCAGCCCCTACCGCACAGGCACCGGATTTCTCGTCACACCGCTCGTTGCGCTGGTCCGGCCAGGATTCACACTGACACGCAATGCTTACGAGGTTGCTGATATCTTCGAAGTGCCCTTAAATTTTGTCCTCGATCCTGCCAACCACCGCATCGACAGCCGCGTCTGGCGCGGAGGAGAGAGGCGCTTTTATGCCGTCCCCTATCAGGAACGCTATATCTGGGGCGTGACGGCAGGTATAATCAAAGCCCTGCACCGGAGCCTCACCACCCCATGACCCGCATCGTCGTTGAAAATATCTTTTTCTTTCTGCTGCCGACGCTCGCCTACGTCGCGTGGCAGGCATTCAAACGCAATGAATGGCCGGGTCTGGGTGTCATCATTGGTGATGCGCCTTTGATGCGCTTGTTTGTATTGGGCGGCGCATTGATGCTCGCAACACTTGCAGCTTTTGCAGCACTGTCTCCAACCACAGGCGGCAAACCGGGCGACTCGTACTCGCCGCCCGTGTTCAAGGATGGCCACGTCCAACCGGGTCACTCGACGCATGAGCAAAAATGATCCGCGTCTCGATGCGCCATGGCTGGCTTCGGAGGCACTTACTGCGGTTTTTGACGCCTTGAAAGCTGGTGGTTTTGAAGCCCGCGTGGTTGGCGGCGCGGTCCGCAATGCACTCCTTGGCCATCCTGTCAGCGATATCGACATCGCGACCCCGGCGCGGCCTGAGGACGTGATGCGGCTCGCGAAAGCTGCGGGGCTCAACACACATCCGACCGGCCTCAGCCACGGGACTGTCACGGTCGTATCAAACGGCACGCCCTTTGAAATCACGACCTTGCGCCGTGACGTTGCAACCGATGGCCGCCACGCCGTGGTTTCTTTTACCGATGATTGGACTGAAGACGCCAAGCGCCGCGACTTCACCATCAACGCGCTTTACGCGGGCCGTGACGGAAAGCTTTTCGATTATACGGGAGGTCAAGAAGATCTGGCCGCCCATCGTGTGCGCTTTATCGGCGACGCCCACGCCCGCATCCGCGAAGATTATTTGCGCATCCTGAGATTCTTTCGCTTCACGGCGGACTATGGCCGGGGTGCGCCTGATGCTGTGGGCATGAGCGCCTGCGCGGACCTCAAAGATGGAATGCGGCAGCTCTCAAGCGAACGCATCGGCGCGGAGTTGCTGAAGCTCATCGTCTCGCCACGCGCGTCCGAGGTTTGCGAGGTGATGGAGAGAAGTGGAATTCTCAAAATCATCCTCGGTAAACCCAGCCACCCGGATCGTCTCGCACGCATGCAAGCTATTGAAGCGGCGCTTGCGGCACCAGCCGATGCCGCAGGCCGCCTGGCTGCGCTCGCCCTGGAGGCCCCAGACCATGCCGCTGACATTGCACGCCGCCTCAGGCTTTCAAACGATATGGCAGCCGCAATGAAAGCTTCTGCAACGGCGCATCCGGCGCTTAACCCTAATGCCCCAGAGAGCGACGCAAAGGCCCTTTTGTACCGCATGCGGGCCGAGGCCTTTGAGCGGGCCGTGCGCCACGCCTGGGCGGCCTCTGGCGCGGCAGCGACTGACCCAGCCTGGCGTGAAAGATACCTGCTCAGCGCCCGCTGGAGCCCGCCAGCGATGCCGTTCACTGGCGCTGATGTCCTCGCCCTTGGGCTGCTGCCCCCCGGTCCTCATGTCGGCGCTGTATTAACCGCGTTCGAGAGCTGGTGGATTAAGCATGATTTTTCAGCAGACCCAGCTCTGCAAAAAAGCCAGCTCACGGAGCTTGTCCGCAAAGGTTAAGCAAGAGTTAAAATTAGCTTTCGGTTTGGTTCTACTCACGCTAAGCTCTTAGGGCTGGGAAGCCCACTTGTACTGCGTTGAGGTAATATCCCTATGGACCACGTTACCAACGAGCGGGCACGCTCGCTGAAGTTCGTGCAAATTGTTTTTGCCTTTCTCGCCCTTCTAAGTGTCGCCGCCAGTATGCTGGTTATGTTTCGCGGCGATGAGCTCGGCCTTCCGGACAGTTCCGTTCACACCATTTCCATTGCCTTCTTGATCGTTGGAGTCATGGATACGGCGTTGCTGTTTGTCTGGGAGCGCATTTTTCAGCGCATGCACTCGTAGTCTCATACGATTTGTGCCGCGCCCCCGCGTCTGACCCCTACGTATGAGCTCATCGCGCAAGCCCAAGACATAAGGCGGGTACAACTGTACCCACTGTCACACGCATGAAATATGAATCCGCTTTTGGTCAGCGGAACATAGGGGCTCACACAGGGGCCGGTCATTCATGCCGACACGCGACGACCGCAGTTACAGGACAGTCTTCATTTCCGATATCCACCTTGGCACCCGTTCTGCCCAGGCCGAGGCGCTACTCGATTTTCTGAAGCACGTTGAAAGCGAAACGCTCTATCTCGTTGGCGATATCGTCGACTTCTGGAAGGTCCGGCGTGGCCCGCATTGGCCGCAAAGCCACAACGACGTGATGCAAAAGCTGCTGCGCAAAGCCCGCAAAGGCACGCGCGTCGTATTTATACCCGGCAACCACGACGAGGACTTGCGCGACTATTGCGGCATGAATTTTGGTGGCATCGAGATCAAACGCGACGATATTCACCGCACCGCGGACGGAAAAAAGTATCTCGTGTTACATGGCGACGAATTCGACGTTGTCGTGCGTTACGCCCGCTGGCTGGCATTTCTTGGCGACCGCTCATACGAAATCGCGCTCGCCCTCAACACACCTCTCAATTGGGCACGCAGATATTTAGGCTACGACTATTGGTCGTTGTCGAATTTCCTAAAGCAGCGCGTCAAAACCGCCGTCAATTTTATCGGTGAGTTTGAGGATGCGCTCTCAGCCGAAGCCAAGCGGCGCGGCGCCGACGGCCTGATCTGCGGCCACATCCATCATGCCAATAGCCGGGAATTCGGCGGCATTCATTATCTCAACTGCGGTGACTGGGTCGAAAGCTGCACCGCCATCGGCGAGCGCGAGGATGGCTCATTCGAGATCATCCGCTGGCTTGACGTTGTCGCTCAACGCCCGGTCGCCGCCGACAAGCCCCGCGCACTTGAGCAAGCCGCTTGACGTACCTTCTTAAGTTGGAACCCGGAGATCAGCTTTGACCGCTACCACCGAAAGCCTTGAACGCACCAGCGCCGAACTTCTCTGCGAAGCCGTCCACCAGAACGGCCATTTGAGCGTTACCGGATTTCTGGAGCGCACCTTCACGTTCGCGTTCCGCTCGATGGTCTATCCGCAAATCTGGGAGGACCCGCGCGTTGATCTCGAAGCCATGGAATTGATGCCAGACAGCCGGATCGTGACCATTGCGTCGGGCGGCTGCAACGTCATGAGCTATCTGACCGCCAATCCTGCCCGCATCTTTGCGGTCGATCTGAATGCAACGCATGTCGCACTTGGCAAACTGAAACTGGCTGCAGCCGCGCATCTCCCCAATCACACAACGTTTTTCAGGCTGTTTGGCGGTGCGCAGGACTGGCGCAACGCCCGGCTTTATGACGATCTCATTGCCCGCCACCTTGACGGCGATACGCGCGCCTATTGGGAAGGCCGCGATCTCTCGGGCCGCCGCCGTATCGCGCGGTTCGGGAGAAATATCTACCGCTTTGGCTTGCTTGGGCGTTTCATCAGCGTTGGCCATCTGATGAGCCGCGCACTCGGCGCTAATCCGGCGATTATCATGACTGCAAAATCACAAGACGAGCAGCGCGCAATTTTCGATTCCAAAATCAAGCCTCTGTTCGATAAAAAAATCTTACGCTGGATCACGTCACAGCGCGCCTCCCTGTTCGGTCTAGGCATTCCACCAGCTCAATACGACGCACTGTGCGATCACGGCGCCCGTCCGATGCATGAAATTCTAAAAGAGCGTACCGAACGCTTAGCCTGCGGGTTTGATCTCAAGGACAACTATTTCGCTTGGCAGGCCTTTGGGCGCGGTTACGCCCAATCCGGTGAAGGCCCCTGCCCGCCATATCTTGAGAAAAAAAACTTCATGAGCGTCAAAGCCCGCGCCAGCCGCGTTGAGGTGATGAAAGATAACCTCATCCATTTTCTTGCCCGCCAACCGGCCAGCAGCCTCGACCGCTATGTGCTGTTAGACGCGCAGGATTGGATGGATGATGACACTTTGAATGCACTATGGCGTGAGATCACCCGCACAGCGGCGCCTAGCGCACGTGTGATTTTCCGAACCGCAGGAACAGAAACCATTTTGCCGGGCCGCGTGACATCCAGCGTTCTCGGCCGATGGACATATCAGGCGGCGCGCTCGGCCGACCTTTTCACACGCGACCGCTCCGCCATCTACGGCGGCTTCCATCTCTACACCCTGGACGCGTGAGGTCCGCATGACCCTGATGTCAGCTCAAGCTGCGGACAAGATGAACCGGCAATACCGGTTCCAGCGCCACATCTATGACGCTACCCGCACGCACTATCTGTTTTGGCGGCGGCGGCTCATTGCCGAACTCAATCCGCCGCCCGGCGGCACGGTGGTGGAAGTCGCCTGCGGAACAGGTTGGAATTTGTTGCGCACAGCAGAGGCGTATCCCCGCGCCAAGTTGTACGGCCTCGATATCTCCACCGAAATGCTGGCGACCGCTCAGTCCTCAGTCTTTAGACAAGAATCCCAATCACGCATTACCCTCGCGCACGGCGACGCCACCAACTTCAATCTCGGCGAGCTGTTTGGCCTCCAAGGCGCTGACCGCGTGGTCATCTCTTATGCCCTGTCGATGATCCCAGACTGGCCAGCCGCAATCGAGCGGGCCATCGAATCTGTGAACCCCAGTGGGGCCCTGCACATCGTTGATTTTGGCCGCATGGGCGATATGCCGGCCACTCAGCGGTGGGCGCTGCGGCGCTGGCTTAAGCACTACAACGTGACGCCACGCGTCGAACTGGAGCCGGTTCTTAAGGCTGCAGCGGCGCGCCATAAACTGTCTCTGTCCTTCGACGAAACGCCAAAGGGCTACAGCGCGTACGCGATTTTGCAGAAACCGTAGGCCAACAGGCCTTGCTGCAAAGGTGGATATGGGTGCTATGCTTGGTGGCTAAACCATCAGGAAGCCGTAGCTATGCCCAAGTCGGCTACAGATATCATTCGCGATTTTAATAGCGACCGCGAGCCTGAACGCTTGAGCATGAAACTTGAGGCCATGGCCGCTGACCCGTTCCCGTTTCTGCGCGGCACCTGCCATCTCTATTATCAACGTCTCACTGAGAAATCGCTTAGCCCAGGTGGCCCTCCCGCCTGGATTTGCGGTGATCTGCATATAGAAAATTTCGGAACCTTTCTCGGCGACAACGGCCTGACCTATTTCGACATCAACGACTATGACGAGGCTGTGGTGGCTCCGGTGACTTGGGATATCGTGCGTTTGGTAACAAGCGTGTATGTGGCGGCTCCTGGCCTGAAACTTAGCCAAGCTGACGCACAAACGCTTGCCAACGATCTTGTCGAGACCTGGCGGCTGGAGCTTGTCAGCGGCAAGCCGCGCTGGATCGAGCGCAAGACCGCGACCGGCATCATCGGAGAGTTGATTGACAGCCTAAAATCCCGCCGCCAAGTCAAATTGCTCGATAAATACTCAACCCTCAAAAAGGGTATGCGCCGTCTTGATGCTGGCGGAGGCAAGGTTTTGCCCCTCGATGACACTGACCGCCAGCCACTCAAAGATTTCGCAGCCACGCTGCCAGCCAACGATTTGGAAAAGCGTTACTTCGGTTTCATTGACGCGGCGCGCCGCATCGCTGGAATGGGAAGCCTCGGCATCGCCCGTTATGTTGTGTTAATCGAAGGCGAGGGCTCACCCGGCGGCAATGAGCTCCTTGATCTCAAGGCTGCAAAGCCCTCTTCCATCATGCCCTATTCACCTTGC
>JAYTQI010000382.1:0-3433 GCA_043746825.1 Hyphomicrobium sp.
GAAGACCTTGAGCAGGTTCCAGCTCGCTTTGTAGCCAAGACCCGCCCAGTTGTTGTTGAGCAGAAAATCGTTACTATCGTAGCTTAAATCCGCGTCCAAATGGATTCCGGGCATCAGCTCGAGAAGGGCTGCGTCAGCTTCGCCTTCGTTCATGCGGCGCTGGTAAGCTGTGTCGCGCAGCTCAGGCCGGTTGAGCATGGCGAACGTCACCATTTCCTTGACCGTCATGCCGGGATTTGGCGTTTTATCGGTCCGGTCCGGAATAACCAGCGAAAAATCCTGATCGGGCGGGATATTCATGAGCGCCGAGAGCTGGGTTTTGGCAACCTTGAGATCGCGCTCAAGTTCTTGAATGGTGCGCTTCACTTCGACCAGCTCACGCTCGTAAGTCAGCGCAGTGATGGGCGAAGTTTCGCGGTCGGTTGATTGCTTGCGGGTATTCTTCAAGGCTGTGGCAGTGCGCGTTTCCAGCGCGTGGAGTTTGCGCATAAGCCGCTCGGCACTGACGGCGCGCCAGTAAGCGGTCCGCACGTCTTCGATAATGCGCTGGACGACTTTGCGCTGCATTTCTTCTTGGATCAGGACTTTGTCGGCAGCCTGCTTGGCGCGGACATACGAGAGCCCAAAGTCCAGAACGTTCCAGCTGAAGCTAATATCAGCGGTATTGATACGCCGTTCCTGCGACGTCGATGTGCGCAGGCTTTCAACGCCGCTCATGACATCGACGCTGCTGGAGGCGTTGGTGTTATTGCGAGAGGCATAGCCGCTGTCGGCGACCAATTGCGGCAGCAAGTCCCAGTGTGTGAGGTCCAGTTCCTGCACGCGCAGCGCGGCTTGCAACTCTTCGACCTTGAGGTCCAGGTTGTACTTGATTGCGCGCGCCATGGCTTCGTAGAGACCTATGGCGTCTGCTGCCGGCTCTTGACCCGCAGCGACGTCAACCAAGTCAATATCCGCTCTTTCCTGGATGGCGGTCATCGTCAACGGCTGCGGGTGCACGGCGCAACCCTGGAGAAGGGATGCGAGCGCCAATCCGGCCACGAGTAGAGTGGTCTTTGCGTAGGTCACAGGGGGTCCGCAAGCTTAGTACGACGCGCACTGAATGGCATTCGATACGTACACGAGTGACGACCCTGGGCTTGAATTCTAAACAGGTTCCTAACGTCAATAGGTGGTGGTTTTTATAACCCTAAACACTAGACATTGTGTCATTTTTGACGTGTATGGCAAACTTGGGTCTGGTAATTCGCTTCGGTGATTCGATTTCTGCAGGGCCACGCCGGAGCCCGAGTGTCCATCACGCCCCGCTGAATTGCGGGCCTGAGACAGCAGCAAGTTCTGCGGCCCGGCGGGTGGGACTACACGCCGTCAAAAGCCTTTTGCAGCGCCGCGATATCAAGCTTAACCATTTGCATTATTGCGGCCATCACAGCTTGCGATTTAGCGGGATCTTTGTCTTGCATGAGTGCGGCGATGACAGTTGGCACGATCTGCCAAGAGATGCCGAACTTGTCCTTGAGCCAGCCGCATTGTACGGGCCTGCCGCCGTCTGCGGTCAGTTTGTCCCAGTAGTGATCTATCTCGGCCTGCGTCTCGCAATTGACCATCAATGAGATGGCCTCGTTGAATTTGAACATGGGCCCGCCGTTGAGCGCGGTGAAGTCTTGCCCATCAAGCGCGAAACCAACAACCATCACGCTACCCTTCGGACCCGGGCCGCCCTCGCCATAATGCGAGATGGCGGTGATCCTGGAATTCTTGAAAATAGAGACGTAAAAATTTGCGGCTTCTTCCGCTTGGCCATCAAACCATAAGCAGAGCGATATTCTATTCGTGACCGGCATAATAGTGCCTCCACTAACGCAAAAAACTCAACCCTTGAAATCCGACATCGTCAGCAACGGGTGTAGTGCAAGTCCAGCGGCGGCGAAAGCTTCCATGGCGCCTTCTTGCCGGTCAACTATTGTAATCACGCGCTCGATGATGCCGCCACTGGCGCGGATCGCTTCCGCCGCTTTGATCGATGAACCGCCAGTTGTGGTCACATCTTCAACAATAACCACGCGTTTACCGCTCAAACTCTCTTCGCGCGCGAGGCCCTCGATAAGCGACTTTGTCCCGTGTTCCTTCGCCTGCTTGCGCACGAAAAACGCATTCAATTTGCGCCCGCGCCCGTGCGCGACGGCTGTGACAGACGACGCAATTGGCACAGCACCCATTTCAAGCCCGCCGACGAGATCGGCGGCAACGCCTTCGAGCTGATCGAGAATGAGCGTGGCGATGAGGTGGGCGCCCTCGCTATCCATCATCGTCGGCTTCATGTTGAAATACTGGGTCGAGGTTTTACCAGACGCCAGCTTCATCTCAGGCCCAACCTGATAGGAGCGGGCCTTGACGATCTCGATCAGGCGATTGCGCGCCGCCTCATTCATCTTTTTATCCGCCATTTTGGCTCTGCCTCTTGCGTTCTTGCCCCAACCTGCGCAATCAACCGGATTGAGCCAGGGTGTCAAGACGCAGGGACGAAGCCATCGTGGACGGAGACAGCCAAGGGCAATCAGAATTCGCCGCCAATTGCGCACAACTGTGGGCATCGCTCAGCACCTCGCAGACCCGCGCGTTGCTGGCACTGTTGGTCCTTTGCCTCGCCGTTTATCTTCCCGGTGTCATGCGCTTGCCGGCCGTTGACCGCACGGAAGTGGTCTATGCCGAAACGACGCGGGATATGCTGGCGCGTGGTCAATGGCTTGACCCCCGCTATGGCGAGACCATCCATCAGTTCCGCCCCATTGGGCCGTACTGGGTACAAGGTGTGGCGGCGAAGCTGGCCGGGCCAGAACTCGCGCGCGACATCACCGTTTATCGTTTGCCGGGATTAATCGCCGTCAGCTTAAGCGTGCTGGCGCTGTTCTGGTTGAGCGCCCCACTTGTTGGCATCGAAGCCGCGCTGATTGCGAGCGGGCTATTCGCAGTCGCGCCGCTGACGGTTCTGCTGGCGCAATTGGCGATCGGCGAGAGCTTATCGTTGCTGCCCGCAACCGTCGCGATGTTGGCGTTGCTACGAATTTATGTTGCGGAACGCGCTGCCGATACGCGGCGACTTGCATTTATGTTCTGGGCAGCGCTTGGCGCTGGCATGTTTTTAAACGCGCTGCTCGTTCCCATCCTCGTGCTCGTGACTCTGATTGCACTCAGATTTATTGATCGCGACATGTGGTGGCTGGACCGCTTGCACACCGCTTGGGGATTGCCCCTTGCGCTCGCGATTTCCAGCCCGTGGCTAATCGTGCGCGCCCATCAAGACGGTGTGCCTTATGCGGGTATGGGCTGGGGTGACTTTATCGATGCCTTAAGCGGCTCGCAGGATATGAAACTGAAGGCCTGGCCCGGCACGTTTCTCCTCGCGATGTTTCTTGGTTTTCTGCCTGGCACC
>JAYTQI010000383.1:0-3432 GCA_043746825.1 Hyphomicrobium sp.
GAATGCCTAAGCCTTACGCACCAGAATGGCGATGAAGAAGCCGTCCGTGCCGTGGCTGGCGGGGGTGAGGGCCAGCGTATCCGTACTGCCGTCGGCGGAAGTTGGCGGCTCACCGGGCAGCGCCGCGCGCCAAGCCTCCGCGTAGGGCAGAACGCTGAAATCGGGGTTGGCGGCGAGGAAGGCCGCAACCTGATCTACGTTTTCTTCCGGCAGCACCGAGCAAGTGACATAAACAAGCCGCCCGCCTGGCTTCACGAATTTGACAGCCATACCTAAAACTTCGCGCTGCTCTTTCTGACGTTCGGCCAAATTGGCTGGTTTCAAACGCCACTTGGCGTCGGGCCGCCTCCGCCATGTTCCTGACCCTGTGCAAGGGCTATCGCACAGCACGATGTCAAAGCGCGGGCCTAGCTCTTCGAGGGCGGCCTTCTCGCCCGCACGCAGAACTTGGACGTTGCGTACGCCAGCCCGCTGGATGCGCAGGAAAATGGGTTTCAAGCGGGTGCGGTCATCATCGTAGGCATAAATCTGGCCGGTGTTCTGCATGACGGCTGCCATCGCCAGCGTCTTACCGCCGCCGCCTGCGCAAAGATCGAGCACTTGTGAGCGTGGCCCAGCGCCGGTCAGTGCGGCCGCGATCTGGCTGCCTTCGTCCTGGATCTCACACCAGCCCGCCTGATAGGCGGCTTCGGCCTGAAGATTGGGAATGCGGCTGTCGCCGGTAGGCGCTGGAATGCGGACGGCGTTCGGGGCCATCTCAAGTTCAATGGCACCGTAACTGACAAGCGCCTTCATGACTTTTTCGCGCGAGGCTTTGAGGGTGTTGACGCGCAAATCGGCTGGCGCGCGTTGTGATAACCCGCGGCCTTCGATTGATAGGCGGTCGCCAAAGGCGCGCTTGAACGAGGGATGCAGCCACTGCGGATAATTGCCCGTCACCCACGCCGCCGCGCCCTCGGTGCTGGTGGACTCAAGTCGTTTCATTTCGTCTTCACTCAAAGGCGGCGGGGTGTGCTCCGCACCGGTGCACATAGCGGCAATGTCAGATAACGACGCGCCCTGCTCACGCATACCACCCAGCACCACAGCGCGCGAGGTTTCCGCACCCATGATATGGGCGGATGACGCCTTATGGCGGAGCGCATCATAGACCATGTGGCCGATGACGCTGCGATCACCCGACCCCGCAAAGCGATGCGCCTTGCCCCAATCCGCCAGCGCGGTGGCGACGGGGCGGTGGTGGGTTGTCATGTCATCGAGAATTTCAATCGCCGCAGCGATTCTAGCGCCAGGTCTCATCGTTTAGATTACCACCCCAACAGGACGTAGAGGGCGAGATTCACCCACATGGCGATCAGCACGGCCGTGCTCGCCAAAAATGTAAAAAATCGATGCGTGGTTTTGTTGTAGGTGACGTGAATGGCCGCCTGCATAATCCGGCAGGCGACAAAGGCCCAGGCCAGCGCCAACATTTCCCAATCATTGGCGCCGCTCAGCATCGCGAAGGTGACGGCGGCGTAGAACAGGACCGGCTGCTCAAGCAAGTTATGATAGGCGTTCGAAACAGCACCCGCTTTACCCGTCCAAACCGGGCGGATGCCCGGATCGTCCTGCCGGACCTCGCGGCGTTGGACAGCGCCGTAGCGCTCCTTCGCCATCAGGAACAACACCGCGAACGTCAAGAACACCTGCACCAAGACAGGTTTGACTAAAGACAAATCTTTCATGTGCGCTCAACTGCCCCCGCCCGGATAATTCGGGCTCTCGCGCGTGATCAGCACGCCGTGGGCGTGGCTCTCGCGGATGCCGGCATTCGAGATGCGCACAAACTTGGCGCGCTTCTGGAAATCGGGAATGGTTTTCGCGCCGAGATAGCCCATGCCCGCCCGCAAGCCGCCAACAAGCTGATGAATGACGGCTTCCATCGGTCCCTTGTAAGGCACCTGGCCTTCAATGCCTTCAGGAACCAGCTTCAAGGTATCGCGGACTTCGGCCTGGAAGTAGCGGTCGGCTGAGCCGCGCGCCATTGCCCCAACCGAGCCCATACCGCGATAAGCCTTATAGGTGCGGCCCTGATAGAGATAGGTCTCGCCCGGCGCTTCATCGGTGCCAGCGAGCAGCGAGCCGACCATCACGCAGGACGCGCCAGCCGCGATCGCTTTCGAGATGTCGCCGGAAAAGCGGATGCCGCCGTCAGCGATGATTGGGATGCCAGAGCGGCCAGCTTCCCGCGCGCAGTCCATGACGGCAGTCAATTGCGGCACGCCAACGCCCGCCACGATGCGGGTGGTGCAAATCGAGCCTGGGCCAATGCCAACCTTGATGGCATCAGCGCCCACATCGATCAGCGCTTTGGTGGCGTCAGCGGTGGCGACGTTACCCGCGATGACCTGAACCAGGTTGGATTGCTTTTTGATGCGCGCGACGGCTTCGAGAACTTTAATTGAATGGCCATGCGCCGTATCGACCACGATGACATCGCAGCCAGCTGCAATCAGACGCTCGGTGCGCTGGTGGCCGTCTTCGCCAACGGTCGTCGCGGCGGCGACGCGCAGACGGCCTTGCGCGTCCTTGCAGGCGTTGGGATGCTTGGCGGCTTTCTCGATGTCTTTGACGGTGATGAGGCCGATGCAATGATAGTCATCATCGACGACAATCAGCTTTTCAATGCGATGCTGATGCAGCAACCGCTTGGCGTCTTCCTGGGACACCGAGCGCTTGACCGTGACCAGCTTGTCTTTCGTCATCAGCTCGCGCACCGGCTGATCGAGATTGGTCGCGAAGCGGACGTCGCGGTTGGTCAGAATGCCAACCAGTTTGCCTTTGTCACTTGCGCTTTTTTTATCGACCACAGGGACGCCAGTGATGCCCTCTTTCGCCCGTAGCTCCAACACTTCGCGCAGCGTCGCGTTCGGACCGATGGTGACGGGATCAAGGACGATGCCGCTCTCATAACGTTTGACTAACTCGACGTGGCGGGCCTGATCCTCAATCTCGAGGTTGCGGTGAATAACGCCGATGCCGCCTTCCTGCGCCATGGCGATGGCGAGGCGGGCCTCCGTCACCGTGTCCATGGCGGACGACAGCAGCGGGATATTGAGCCGGATCGATTTGGTCAGCTGCGTGCCAACCTCGACCTGCCCCGGCATCACCTCCGAGGGGCCGGGCACAAGAAGAACGTCGTCAAACGTCAGGGCGACGACTGAATCGAGCACGGTTGGGCTCGAGGCCATGCGCATCTCTCCAAAATTTGCGGGGGCGACACGTTCGGGCCCCCTAGGGCGAACACTGTCGCGGGGTCTATAGCAGCTAGGTTGGCGAAGTGGAAGCGCTTGGGGCGCGGCAAAACCGGCGTTTGGAGGGCTTTTACCCTGATCTTGAGCACTGCCGCCACCTGTCACATGGCTGTTGCGAAAAACAGCGAGGCTCCAA
>JAYTQI010000384.1:0-7663 GCA_043746825.1 Hyphomicrobium sp.
CGCATTTAAAGCTGCGGCTAAAGTCATCGAAATTGATTTCGAATTTCCGTATCTCGCTCACGCACCGATGGAACCGCTCAACTGCGTCGTCCGCTACGACGGCAAATCGGCTGAGATCTGGACCGGCTGTCAAATGCAGACCCTCGACCACGGAGCGGCGTGCTCGGTGTTTGGCCTGAAACCCGAAGCTGTCAACATTCACACGCTATGGGCTGGCGGATCATTTGGGCGGCGCGCCGTGCCAGACTCCCACTTCGTGCGCGAAGCCTGCGAGATCGCCAAAGCTCACAGTCAACCCGGCGCAATCAAAGTGCAATGGACGCGTGATGACGACATCAAAGGCGGCCGGTACCGCCCGGCTTATGCGCATCGCATCAAGGCTGGGCTTGATAATGACGGCACAATCATAGCCTGGTCCCACCGCATCGCCGGGCAATCGATTATGGCTGGCACCGCGTTCGAACCGATGACGGTCAAGGATGGCATTGACCAGACATCCGTCGAAGGCGCGTCAACGCTGCCTTATGCCATCCCAAACCTGCGCGTCGAACTGCATACCGTGAAAGCGGGCGTGCCCGTGTTGTGGTGGCGCTCGGTGGGCTCAACGCACACGGCACACGCCACCGAGCACATGATGGATATTCTGGCAAAGGAAACGGGCAAAGACCCCCTCGAATTCCGCCTGGCAATGTTAAAAGATCATCCGCGTCACACGGCGGTGTTGAAACTGGCCGCCGACAAGGCGGGATGGGGCACCCCCATGCCCGCTGGACATTTCCGGGGTCTTGCCGTGCACGAAAGCTTCTCGTCATATGTTGCCAATGTGGCCGAGATTGCGCTGAAAGACGATGGTACTTTCAAAGTTGAGCGAGTGGTTTGCGCAATTGATTGCGGCGTTGCGGTCAATCCGGATGTGGTGGCGGCGCAAATGGAAGGCGGCATCGGCTTTGGTCTTGGCGCGGCGCTCAAAGGTGCCATTACATTGAAAGGCGGTGCCGTCGAACAATCAAACTTCGATGGTTACGAAGTTCTGCGGATGTCCGAGATGCCGAAAGTTGAGGTGCATATTGTGCTGTCCGCTGCGGCGCCATCTGGCGTTGGCGAACCGGGAACTCCGGTCATCCTGCCGGCCGTTGCTAACGCGTTGTTAGCGGGCACCGGCATTCGCACCTCAGTGCTGCCGATGAACAAACAAAAATACAAAGTGCAGGCTTGAGCCTTGCCAAATAAAAAGGCCGGACCTCTACTTAGAAGTCCGGCCAATGTTTCAGTGTGCCAGTCAGCGTTAGCTCTTAGTCAGAGCGCCCGCGAGCTGCTGCGAGATGTAGCCGAAGATGACACCGATGATCATCGAGACGATGACGCTTACGGCTGGAATCCCCATCACACCACCAACATCCTTAAGCAGCGATCCAGCTGCCAACGTCAGTGCAGCGGTCGATGCGTAGCCGTAAACGGCGGCTGGAATCGACGACAGCAGCGGAACTTTCGCACCCATGATCATGATGAAAACAGTCAGTGCAACAGCGATTGCCGCTCCAAGTGGCCCTGGCAAACCCAGCATCGGCATTATTGCGAACGCCACTGCCGCCATAGCAGCACCCCACACGGCGCCAGCGATGGCGTCGGTCAGGCCCTTCGTTTGTCCGCCGCAATGATAGTAGGCGGCCCAACCAATAAATGCGGCCCAGATCTGCAGGCCCATTCCGACCGTCAAGAACAGAAAAGTGGCAATGCCACCCAAAAGTGCGATGCTGATTGCGAGTGCAGTAATAAGATCCATGGCTTCCCCTCCATTAAGATCACGGCCCCGAATCGGGTCCGAACAATTTGACAAAATACATGTTTCGCAAGAAATCTGATGAAAAATCAGCCTTAATGCATTGCGTTGCAGCATTATGTCCAAAAATTGCGCACTGCACTATGCCGAAAATTTGAGTTGGATGACGGAGTTGCGCTGCTCCTAAACTGCGGTATGCAAAGCCTCACAGAGGACGGCCAGGCCCATGAAGCTCTACGATCTCGAACGCTCTGGAAATGGCTATAAGGCCCGGCTTATGCTGGCACTTTTGGGCTTAGACTATGAGTCCGTCCGCGTCGATCTTCCCTCGGGCGCGCACAGGAGCCCTGAGTTTCTGGCGCTCAATCCATTCGGTGAAATTCCGGTTCTCGTGGACGGCGGTTTGGTGCTGCGCGATAGCCAGGCCATCGCCGCCTATCTCGCCCGTAAATATGGCGGTGAGACCTGGCTCCCCTCGGAACCGGCTGAGATGGCCCGCGTTCTGCAATGGATTTCGACCGCCGCCAACGACATCGCGCGCGGCCCCGCCGACGCCCGCCGTCATGATCTGCTGGGCTACAAGATCGATATCGAGAAGGCGCGGGCGCAATCGCTGCGCATCATCGGCATTATCGAAAAACACCTTGAAGGCCGCGACTGGCTGGAGCTGGGGCGGCCAACCATTGCCGATATCTGCTGCTTTCCATACATCGCACTGTCACACCAAGGCGGCGTGCCGCTCGACGATTTTCCAAATGTGCGCGCCTGGATCGCCCGCATCAAAGCGCTGCCTGGGTTCGTGGCGATGCCGGGACTCTGAAATCAGGCAAGTGCACGCGGGTAGACACGTTTCGGCTTAATGGCGCACGGGTAATGGCTGTGGTGGCAACCACGCCGGCTGTTTACCGCCAGAGTCGAGTTCGCCGCTCTGTTGGATGGTTGCCACATCAACAAACTGAACGCCAACGCGCGTGCCGTAGTGGTGACGGATTTCGCAGCCGAAAACTTGGCCGGTGCCCTCAATGGTCAACAGGAACCCAAAGGGTAAGCCTTGCGGTTGATCAAAGACAAGCAGCGCCCCGCCAACTGAAATATTGCGCAGCGTGCATGTGACCGCTGGCCGGCCTGGGAGTTTCACCCAACCGTGCAGAAAACTCTGGCGCCGCCCAAACTGGCGCTTCTCGGGATGATCTGTCTTGTCGGACATGGCAACTTACTCTGATTGAAACCAACTGCCCCGCAAATTTAATATAGTCGAGAAACGTTGCACGCCAGTTCCTGCGCGTTCCCGCATTTGAGCAGAGCTTGAAAAATAATCGCCGAAAAGATGGGAGAAATTTTATGTATTTTCTAAACGCACCTGCCGCCATCGACTTCCATGGCAACGCCGGTAATGAAGTGGCTGGCGGGATCAGCGAAGAACAGCGCGGCGTTGGCGATGTCGGACGGCTTCGAAAAACGCCCAAGCGGAATACCTGCAAGAAATTTGGCCCGGTTTTCGGGGGTGTCGGGCATTCCCATGAATTGTTCGAGCATGGCTGTTTCGCCAATGACGGGATTAATGGCATTGACGCGAATGTTTTTTGGCGCCAGTTCAGCCGCCATCGATTTGGTGAGGATAATCGCCGCGCCCTTTGAACCATTATACCAGGTGAGGCCAGGGCGCGGGCGAACACCAGCCGTTGACGCCGTGTTGATGATCACCCCGCCGCCGCGCTGTTCCATCACCGGCACGGCTGCAAGAGTGGCGAGATAAATGGCTTTGACGTTGACGGCATAGATGCGGTCGAACTCGTCTTCGCTGACGGTCAAGAGCGATTGGTTGCTGTGGGTGTAGCCCGCGTTATTTACGAGGATATCGAGACCTCCAAAAGCGCTCACCGCTTTGGCGATCATGGCCTCAACATCGGCCCGCTTGGTGACGTCGGTTGCAATCGCAACGGCGTTATGTTCGCCAATGGCGCGCGCGACATCTTGCGCACCCAAGACATTCAAGTCCGCAACGACGACCTTGGCGCCCTCTTGCGCAAACAATTCAGCAATGCCGCGCCCGAAACCGGAGGCGGCACCCGTGACGATGGCGACTTTGTCTTTGAGGCGCATGGCCCGGTCATCCTCCGCTTACCTTTATGGTTTCAACCGGCCTGGTCCGCGCGGCTAAGCTCCGCTGCTTCTTTGCGGTAAGGGCTCGCTGGATAGGTGCCAAGCAGGGTGATTTGCGTTGAGAAAAACGACAGCTCTTCGAGAGCCAGCTGCACAGGACGGTCGGCAGGATGGCCTTCGATATCGGCGAAGAACATGGTGGCGTTGAAGGTGCCGTCGGTTTGATAGCTCTCAAGTTTGGTCATGTTGACGTTATTGGTCGCGAAGCCACCCATTGCCTTGTAGAGGGCGGCGGGTACGTTGCGGACGCGGAAAATGAAGGTGGTGATGACCAGGCCATCGCCAGGGTCGGCGTCGTCGGGCTCTTTGGCGAGAATGACAAAACGCGTGGTATTGTGGTCTTCGTCCTCCATCTCGCTTTTGAGAATCTTCAAGCCATAGATTTCAGCAGCAAGTTTGGAGGCAATGGCTGCAGTTGTAAGATCTTTCGTTTCTGAAACCATGCGCGCGGACCCGGCGGTATCCGCTTCCGGCACGGGTTTGAGGCCAAGCTTACGCAACGTGTTGCGGCACTGCCCGAGAGCTTGGGTGTGGCTCATGACCCGCTTGATAGACTCGAGCGTTGCGCCAGGCAGCGCCATCAGCTGGTGGCGCACACGCAGGAAATATTCTCCAACGATGAACAGGCCAGCATCGGGTAAAAGGTGATGGATATCCGCGACCCGGCCCGCAACCGAGTTCTCAATTGGGATCATGGCATAGTATGCTTCACCTGATTTGACGGCGGCGAGCGCATCCTCAAACGTCGGATAAGCGGCTGCCTCCATTTCGGGGTGCGCCTCGCGGGCGGCGAGGTGGGAGTTGGCGCCAGCCTCGCCCTGATAGGCGATGCGGGGTTTTTTCGGCGAATTCGGCATGGAGGTCTCAAAGCCCGTGGCTGGAGTTTCGGTGAGCAAAGTTATGACGGCGTAAGCAGCCGCCGGGCTTTCTCTAAATCAGCGGGAGTATCGACACCGAGCGGAACCGTGTCAACGATAGCGACATCGATCCGCATGCCAGCCTCCAACGCGCGCAATTGTTCGAGCTTTTCGCGAAGTTCTAGATAGGATGGCTTTAAAGATACGAAGCGCTCCAGGCTGCGGCGGCGGTAAGCGTAAATTCCTATGTGATGATAGAGCGGCCCGTCGCCCCAAGGCGCTGTGGCGCGCGTAAAGTACAAAGCCCTGAGGCGGCCTGCTGTCCCATCTGGCGTGCCGACAGCTTTGACGACGTTGGGGTTGGTGCGCTCATCGGCGTCGCGAATTTCAGCGGCGAGAGTTGCTATGTCAACGGCACGGTCTTTGAGAGGTGACAGGCAAGCGGTGACGAGAGCTGGATCCAGCGCCGGCAAATCGCCTTGCAGATTGACGATGTGATCGATCTCGCCGTCAGGATCGACACGCGATACCGCTTCGAACACGCGGTCAGAACCGGAGACGTGATCGGCGCGGGTCATGACGGCTTCCCCGCCCGCCGCGCGTATGGCTGACACGATCTCGTCATTATCGGTTGCGACCACGACGCGGCCGGCATCTGCCGCCATTGCCCGCTCCCAGACATGCACGATCATGGGCCGGCCATGAATGTCCGCCAGCGGCTTACCCGGCAGCCGGGTTGCCTGCATACGGGCAGGAATGACGATAAGAGTTTGCGCCATGGGGACGTTGGCCTTCGCGCCGGTGACAAATAGTCTCGCGATCAGGCTCTAGACCACAGTGTTCGCCTATTGCAAGAGCAGGGTGGTTTCCTATAGTCCGCGCCAGTGCTGCCCGACAGGAATGCGGCCCCCAAAGGGCTGGCACGAGAGGAACAAACACCTATGGACTCGTTTGAATATACTAAGATCGGCGGCGCCATATTGGCCGCCCTTTTGTTGATCTTCGGCGCCAAAACCCTCATAGAGACGCGCCTGGAGCACAGCGCGCAAAAAATTGGCTATTCGCTGGGTGGCCCCGAAGCCCCAGCTGAAAAGGCCGTTGAAAAAGCAGAAGCGCCCAAGAAGGATGCGGCAGCACCTGCGAAGGAAGCGGCAGCAGCTCCGGCTAAGGAAGCAGCGCCAGCCGCACCAGCGAAAGATGTTGCTAAGGATGTGGCGCCGGCAAAGGACGCAGCAGCACCCGCAAAGCCCGCGGCACCAGCTAAGGAGACCGCTGCCGCCCATGCGAAAGATGCGGCTCCAGCGGCGGCGCCTGCCAAAGATGCAGCACCCGCCATAGCGGCGGCAGATCCATCAGCTGCGCCTGCAAAGGAGGCCGCCGCTCCAGCGGCAGCCACAGCAGCTGGAAACCCTGTGGTCGCCCTCTTGAGCAAAGCCAGTACCGAGAACGGGCAAGCCATTTTCAAGAAATGCACGGCCTGCCACACCTATGAAAAGGGCAAGCCCAAAGCCATCGGCCCCAATCTCTGGGGCATCGTCAACCGGCCCAAAGCCTCATCCGAGGGCTTCGAGTATTCGGCTGGTGTGAAGGCCTTGGGCGGCAACTGGACGTTTGACGATCTGGCACAATGGGTCACCAACCCAAAATCGCTTGTTGCCCAGAACAAAATGGTGTTCGCGGGCATTTCCAATCCGGCAGATGCGGCTGATCTTGTTGCCTATCTGGCGACGCTCGCCGATACCCCGGTTGCCCTGCCAAAATGACAGCAAGTTAACTCGCTTACGCCCAGATATTTTGCGACCTTGCCGCCCTGCGGCGGGGTCGTTTTTTTGACCCCTGTTAACAATAAGCCAAGTTATCCCCGCTCATCCCCCGCGTGGTATTGTGGGGTTTGAGGCCCTTACGGGCGAGGAGACGTGGTTAACGAAGGTAGGACAAAAAGGAATGAGACGGCAGATGCGCATGACCCGCTTAGCCCTCCTTGCAGCCGCAGTGTTTGCTTCAGGTCTCGCCGCGCCTTTTGCGGCGATGGCCGAAGAGCCGCCGTGCCGGCACGCGGTCTCGCTGGTGGGCGCGCCAAAGTTTGCTGCGGACTTCAAGAATTTCGACTGGGTCAATCCCGATGCGCCGAAGGGCGGGACGATGCGCGAGCATGCGCAAGGCACGTTTGATACTTTGAACCCATTCGCGGACAAAGGTGTTAAGGCCGCAGGCCTAGGCACCGTGTTCGACAGCCTGACCGCGAACAGCCCAGATGAGCCATCGGTCGATTATGGCTTGATCGCCGAGTGCGTATCGTTCCCTGATGATTTCTCATCCGTGACCTTTAAGCTGCGCGAGGCTGCGCGTTTCCACGATGGCAAACCGGTGACACCCGAGGACGTCGTGTTCTCGATGGAAGAATTGAAGAAGGCCAATCCGTTCTACGGCTTTTATTACAAGAACGTGGTCAAAGCTGAGAAGACCGGCGATCACCAGGTCACCTTCACGTTCGACACCAAAGGTAACCGCGAATTGCCGATGATTGTGGGGCAGATGTCGGTGCTCCCGAAACACTATTGGCAGGACAAGGGTGCCAATGGCGAGACACGTGATTTGTCAAAAACAACCGTCGAGCCGCCCGTCGGCAACGGCGCGTACAAGATCAAATCGTTCGAGCCGGGCCGCAAAATTATTTACGAGCGCGTCGCCGACTACTGGGCGAAAGATTTGCCGGTGATGAAGGGCCAGTACAATTTCGATACCCTCGAATACACCTACTACCGCGACCGCACGCCAGCATTTGAAGATTTAAAAACTGGCAAGCTCGACATCTGGGCGGAAAACTCGGCCAACGCGTGGACCACGCAGTACACCTTTGACA
>JAYTQI010000385.1:0-7632 GCA_043746825.1 Hyphomicrobium sp.
TGGCGTTCAAGCTCGCCTTGCACAGTCTCAATCGCGGTGACGTCGATGGCGGCGCCGGCCGTCACATCATCGATAGGCAGAACAACGATATCGTGGGGCTTGCGTTCTCCGCCGGCGACGAGATGGACGCGGCCGCGATAGCTCTGGCCTTCACTGATAACTTTGGCGACCACTTTGCGTTGACGGCTCTCCAGCAGCTCAATCTGTTTTTCCAAGACCTCGGGTTCGCTCTGCGCTTCAACCGCCGTCACATAGGCGGTGTTGACCCAGACAATGCGGCCATCCAAGCCCCTGAGCCAAACTGGCATTGGCAAGGTGTTCATCAAGGCGCGGCTGGTGCGGACATCGCGGGCAAGCGAGGTGTGGGTGTCGGAGATATTGGCCAGTTCCTGCTTGTAGCCGGAGATGTCCTTGAGGCGCAGCACTGCGCGTCCGCCTGCTGCCCGCCCTTCGGCTTCGACTGTGCCGCCAGCCAGAGTTCGCAAAATGATGTTGAACGACCGGCCATTGGCAAAGAGCTGGTCGAGGCCGGATTTCAAAGATTGCGCGCCTATGTTCTCAAGCCAATGTCCGAACCGCAAAATTTCGGCCTGGTTCTCAGGGAGCCCCTGAACAGTTGTCAGCGTATGGGCGACGATGCGGACGGCCTGGCCCTGTTCCCAGAAAATCAGGACCTGCGGTTCCGCCCGGATAATGGCGTCGGCGGCGGCCAAGTTGCGGCGCAGCTGCAGGCATTCGGCCTTGGCGAATCGGGTTTCGCGGCGGGCGGCACTCGTCATGTGCCAGACAATCAGACCCGCAACGAAGCCAGCTCCTGCGACGAGAGCGATGAGAGAAATGTGGCGCATGTCGAGGCGGTCAGGCTGGACATGATCGCCCGCGACGACAGCCACCAGCAGCGCCACAACGCACGCCATAGCCGCCAGCAAGAGGGCTGCCAGCTGGCGTCGCGTGGTCGTCAGTTGGACCCTGCGGGGAGAAATCGCGCGCATCGGCTTCCGGTTTGGATCTGGGACGAGCGGCATGTACGCGCTGACAGCCATGCCGGAATTAGGAGATTCAAGGCCAATGGCGGCTCGAATCACACTCAGAAGTATGCGGATATCAGCCGCCCGGTGCTAGTGGCAGCGCGCTCTAAAATAGAGAACGGCACCAGGGTGTTTCCCTAGCGCCGCTCATGTTCACAAACTCCGGCCAAACACTTGGAGGTCAGACGGTTCAGGAGCTTCTCAGTACCGGTAGTGATCGGTTTTGAAGGGGCCGCTCTCTGGCACGCCAATGTAGGCGGCCTGATCGGGGCTGAGCTTGGTGAGTTTGACCCCAATCTTAGCGAGATGGAGCATTGCGACCTTTTCGTCGAGGTGCTTCGGCAACGTGTAGACTTTAAGTTCGTATTTGCCCGGATTGGTCCAAAGCTCGATTTGGGCCAGGGTCTGGTTGGTGAAGGATGCCGACATCACGAACGAGGGGTGTCCCATGGCGTTGCCAAGGTTCACGAGGCGGCCCTCAGAGAGCAGGATGATGCGCTTGCCGTCTGGAAACTCGATCTCGTCAACCTGCGGCTTGACGTTGTGCCACTTGTAGTTTTTGAGGCCTGCGACCTGAATTTCGTTGTCGAAGTGACCGATGTTGCAAACAATCGCCCGGTCCTTCATGCCCTTCATGTGGTCCGAGGTGATCACGTCTTTATTGCCGGTAGCGGTGACGAAAATGTCGGCGCGCTTGACGGCGTCTTCCATAGTCGTGACTTCGTAGCCTTCCATAGCGGCCTGGAGGGCGCAAATGGGATCGACCTCGGAGACCATGACGCGGCAGCCGGCCTGGCGCATGGATGCGGCAGAGCCTTTGCCGACGTCGCCAAAGCCTGCGATCATGGCGACCTTGCCGGCCATCATGACGTCGGTGCCGCGGCGGATGCCATCGACGAGGCTTTCGCGGCAGCCATACAGGTTGTCGAATTTTGACTTGGTGACCGCATCATTGACGTTGATGGCCGGGAACAACAGCTTGCCAGCTTTCTGCATTTCATAAAGCCGGTGCACGCCAGTGGTGGTTTCTTCCGAGACTCCTTTGATGCTTTTCGCTAAGCCCGCGAACCAGCCCTTGGGCTTTTCCTTCAACGTTTTTTTGAGCAAAGCAAAAAAGATCTCCTCTTCCTCCGAGCCCGGCTTGTCGAGGAAGGCTGTGTCGCCATTTTCAGCACGCAGGCCAAGGTGGACGAACATGGTTGCATCTCCACCGTCATCCAGGATCATGTTCGGCATCCCGCCATCACCCCACTCAAATAGCTTACGGGTGTAATCCCAGTAGTCGGTGAGGGTTTCGCCTTTGATTGCGAAAACCGGGATTCCAGCTTTGGCGACGGCTGCTGCGGCGTGGTCTTGGGTCGAGTAAATGTTGCATGAGACCCAGCGGATGTCGGCGCCAAGGGCTGCCAGGGTCTCGATCAGGACTGCGGTCTGGATCGTCATATGCAACGAACCAGCAATGCGGGCGCCCTTGAGGGGCTGCTGCTTGCCGTATTCGGCACGTGTCGCCATCAGGCCCGGCATCTCGGTTTCAGCGATGGCAATTTCCTTGCGGCCCCATTCGGCGAGCCCGAGGTCTTTGACGATGTAGTCGTGTTTGCTGGTCATGCCGTCTCCTTAAGACAGGGGTTCGCGGGCATCCGGAGTGCGTACCGCCCTTGAGATGACTAAAGTTCAGAAATTCAGGGTGCGAAGCTTGTCGCAGGCTGCGCCCCAAAAAATTCTTTTCCCGTATAGCGGGGGTCTGGCGGCCACGCAACAAGATATAAACAACTCTTTATGTCGCTAGCGGGAAAATTCAGATTTCAAATACTGCGAAATTTCTAAGCAAATCAACGAATTTTCACTGACTCCAGACCTAAAACATAGTAATAATTACTAATACTAGATTAAGACAAAGTATAAAATTTGAGATAAATTAGATTTAAATTGAATATACATTTTCATAAGAGCATCAAATCATACAACTCGTCTTCACTATTGTTAAATAGAGCATCGCTTATTGTGAAACTGCCAATATAGCGTGCAGGAGGCGTACTATGTCTAGAATCAGTCTTCAGCGGGACCATTCCGCTGTGACATTAAAGAAGGAGAGCCCACCCCCTCAGGGTGTGGTTCGGCAAGCTCTCGAATCTCTCGGGACTTTCGCAGCCGATACAGCTGGCGATATCGCCATGATCTTCGGTCTGATGGCGATGGTGATGTTTGTTCTCATCGGCGCTGCTGTCGACATGGGCCGGTGGCTCAATGCTCGCGAGCAGACGCTGGCGGCGATTGACGCGGCCATCCTAGCAGCCGGGCGCGTTCTGCAGACCAGCGGCGGCGATGCCACCAAGGCCGTCGCAGTTGCGCAGAAGTACTACAGCGAGAACACCAAGACCCGGCTGAGCGTGTCAAACGACACCGTGCATTTCACGGTGACGGATGCTGGCACTGCGGTCACAGCATCGGGGTCGGCAAAAATCAAGACACCGTTCATTGGGTTGCTTGATCCGTTCTCGACAAAGTTCAAGACTATGCCACTTCTCAATCTTGCGGGCGCGGATGATGCGAAGGCGGTCCTCGCCGTCGGCGGCAACGCTGAACTCAATCTTGAGATCTCCATGATGCTCGATACCTCGGGCTCGATGGACGAGCACACATCGTCGGGTAATAAGAAGTACATCGACATGCGTGCGGCTGCCAAAGACCTCGTGGATATCGTGGTCTGGGCCGATCAGAGCTCGTACAAGTCGCGGATTGGCATTGTGCCCTTCTCAGGTGACGTGCGCTTGCCGGCGTCGATGCTCACGGCTGTCACCGATCAGGCATTGCCAAAACTGCGTTGCATTAACAATGGTGTGGTGACGTCATCGAGCAATGGCAACAGTCTGACCTGCGCCAACGGTTCTACGCTTTACAAGAAGTCAGTTTGCGTAGCTGAGCGCACTGGTGCCAACAAATATACTGACGTCGCACCGGGTTCTGGCAATTACGTGATGGTGAACTCCACGGACGATGGCTCCTGCGAACAGGCTAAATCGACCGACGAAGTGTTGCCAATGACCAACAACAAAGACGTTTTGAAAGCTAAGATTGATACCCTCAGTCCAGAAGGCTACACCGCCGGTGAAGTTGGTACGGCTTGGGCCTGGTATTTGTTGTCGCCGAATTGGGCGTCGGTTCTTCCAACTAATTCCGCGCCAGTCCCATACGGCACGGCAAAGACCAAGAAGATCGCGATCATCATGACGGACGGTGAATATAACAGCACCCATGACGTCAACGGCGTCAAGAACGGTCTGTCCGACGCTGGCGCAAATGCCAACGTCGATAGTTCACCCGTCCAGGCAAAGAAGCTTTGCGAGGCGATGAAGGGGCCGACCGTTGGCGTTGAAGTCTATACGATTGGCTTCAACGTCGGCGGCAATCCGACCGCAATCGACACCTTGTCGAAATGCGCGACCGACGCTGCACACTTCTACAACGCGGCAAACGGAGAGCAGATCAAGCAAGCCTTCCGTGACATCGCACTCAAGGTTTCTTCGCTCCACTTGTCGAAGTAATCTCGAGACATTGGCCACCTGCACACGGATAGGGGACGCTTCGAAAGAAGTGTCCCTTTTTCCGTTTTGGCTTGTGCATCTCCAACGTCATGACACTCATGCGTCTCCGACGCTTTTCTCTTATGCGTCTCCGACGCAGTCTTCCCCAAATCCAGCTTCGACAAGTTCGACCAGTGCCTGGATCGCTTCCGGCGCTTGCGGCCCTTGTGCTGAAATATGCAGCGTTGAGCCGGGTCCTGCGGCCAGCATCATCAATCCCATGATCGAGGTGCCGCCAACTGCCTGGCCCTCACGGGTGACAGTGATCTCGGCGTTGTAGCGTTCAGCGCATTTTACAAATTTGGCTGAGGCGCGGGCGTGCAGTCCTTTGATATTGCGGATCGTGACGACCGCCTCAGGGCGTTTGCTGTTTGCGAGTTCAGGCATGTGCCAGCCCTATCCCCACGCTTACTCGCCAGAAAGTTCTTGGCTAGCGACCTTGATGTATTTGCGGCCCGCATCGCGTGCAATGTTGACGGCTTGCGCGAGCGTCATTTCGGCTCGGATGCTGGCGAGCTTGACGAGGATCGGCAGATTGATGCCCGCAATCACTTCTGCCTTGCCCTCGTCCATGACTGAGATGGCGAGGTTCGACGGTGTGCCGCCGAACATGTCCGTCAAGATGATAACACCCTTGCCGCCATCGACACGTTTCACGGCTTCTAGAATATCGCGGCGGCGCGCCTCGGTGTCGTCATCGGGACCGATCTGAACCGTCTCCAGGCGTGATTGCCGGCCGACAACGTGTTCGAGCGCGTTGCGGAATTCCACAGCAAGTCCACCGTGCGTGACTATGACGAGACCGATCATGGGATGCGTGGTAACCCTCAAACGAGCCTGCCGCCCAAGTCGAGCAAGCTGACCCTTTGTCGTCATTGAAACTGGTCCGGAGGACCACTGCGCAAACCGCAATCGCGAGCGGCGGGAAGTTGGCAAGGGTTGGGGTGAATCGCAAGTGCTTTCTCGCTAAACCCGCAGACTCAAGGCTGGACGGGGGGAAGGGCCGGGCTAAGAAGTGCAAGAATGAGCTTTTGCGCAACTGACGCCTCAAATGGGCAAACCCTCAAAACGGGCACCTGAAGTCCCAGAATTTGCCTTTGGGGCCATGGATTGGGCAGCCTTGGCACCTGGGACGCCGCGACCAGCTCCACCGCCATTGCCACGGGAGAAGCTGGCGTAGGCTCGACATCAAGAATCCCTAGACCTCGGATTTCCAACTTGCCCAGCAGTGCCGCAGGCGCCGCCGCCCACAATTGGTTGCCACGCCGCTCAAGCCATACTTGGTCGTCAGCGACAAGGTGGACGGGGGCTGTAATCAGGCCAGAGGCGGGCAGTGTCAAACAGCGCAGCGCCAGATCGGACTTGCCCGCTCCCGAGGCCCCGAAAATAAGTGCGGCGCGGCCACCGGCTGCCACTGCTGTGGCGTGGACCCGCTCAGTTGCGCCGTCCAAAGCTGCCTCCCGGCATGGTTGCCAAAGGAAGCCGGACAACAAACCGTGCGCCGCGCGATTTGCCTGAGCCTGGGGCCCCAAGATTTTCTGCGAAGATCTCGCCCTTGTGGCTCAACACGATCTCGCGAGAAATCGATAAGCCCAGACCGGAATTCTTGCCGCGCTTGGAATCGGTTGCTGGCCTGTCGCTGTAGAAACGCTCAAAAATGGTCTCGAGCCGGTCGTCGGGGATGCCCGGACCTTCATCCTCGACGGCAATCTCAACTTTCCGGCCAATTGAGCGGGCGCGCACCGTCACCGTGCCGTTCTCAGGCGAGAACGACAACGCATTGTCGACGAGGTTGGTGAAAACCTGCCCCAGCCGGCCATCATTACCGGAGATCGTATAGGCGGCTTCTGACGCTGCGGGCTCAATGATCAGTTTCATCTTCCGGGTATCGTCAGTGAGCAGGTCGCGGAAAATACCGTTGACGCTGTCGAGCACGATGCTGACATTCAAAGGCTGCATATGCTGGCGCGCCAGCTCGGCATCAAGGCGCGAAGCGTTTGAGACATCGTTGATTAGCCGGTTCAAGCGTTTGAGCTCGCTTTGAATCTGCTCAACAAGTTCGCTGCGGTCTTCTTCGGTTTTGGCGTAGCTGAGTGCTTCCGCAGTTGAGCGGGCGGCAGCAAGCGGGTTCTTGAGTTCATGCGCCACGTCGGCGGCAAATTTTTCGCTGGCTTCGATACGCCGGTAAAGTGCGGCTGTCATGGCGCGGAAGGCGCGGCCCATCTGGCCAACTTCGTCACGGCGGCCTGTGAAATCGGGGAGCTCCTGGCGGGCGGCGATATTCTGGCTGACGTTTTGTGCGGCTTCCGACAACCGGCTCATGGGGCCAGCAACGGTGCGCGATAAAAACAATGCTGATATAACCGAGGCCAGCAGCGCAATCGCTGCAATCTGCAGGATCAGGCCGCGCTCATCCCAGAGGATTTCGTCAATCTCGCCAGGGCGCGTCGAGAGAAACAGCACGCCAAGAATCTTGGTGCCGCGCTTGATGGGCTCGGCCATCGAGACGATTTGCTGGCCCTTGGAGTCGATCAAGAGGATTGGTGTTTCGATACCTTGCTCAGCGGCCTGTTTGACCTCTGGATAGAGAAATCCATTGGCGGTGCCTATTTCCCGGTAAACCCGCAATTCCTTATTGATCAGCCAGTAGTGGAAGCGGGTCCAAAAATTCTTCAGGCGCGGGGTGCCCGTGGCTGTGGCTGCGTCAGCTGCGGCGTGTTCAGGGGATTGCCGCGCAAACAGCGTCTCGCTGTCGATAATCAGTGTGCCTTTAGGGGAATAGATGCGGGCTTGCAGGTCGGTCGGACGGATCAGTTTGCGCAACACGGGGGCAGCCCGTTCCGGGCTGATGGGCAACTCGAGTGTTGAGAACCCGTCGTCGCGCTGGGCTTTTGGCGCGGTGTAGTCGGGTAGGCGGTTGGGATCAAACAGCGCCCTGTCGTTATCGTTGACGGCGCGATAGGCAATGGCTTCTGCGGTGATCCGCGACAAGGTCTTGACCACGTCAACTTTGGCGTCGA
>JAYTQI010000386.1:0-7612 GCA_043746825.1 Hyphomicrobium sp.
CGCCACGCGCCGAAGGGATCCAGTCATTTGGTTCTCTCATATGTAGGTTGGGTAGAGCGCGGCCCGCACCGATGCCGTTCAAAAACTTGGCCGTCATTCCGCGCGAAACCCAACGACTTTGTTGCAACGTTCCCTGGTCTTGAATGTTGGGTTTCGGCCGAGTGCCACGTTTGCCAGCCTTCGGCAGGACTCGGCCTCTACCCAACCTACGTTTCTCTACTCCGCAGCTGCTTTCTGTGCCGTTGCTGGTGGGCTTGCCCCTAAACTCGCCTTGTAATGCAACGGCCCGCCGCGGAACGGCGCGAAGCCGGTGCCGAAAATCATGCCGGCATCGACGAGATCGGCGCTCTCAACCACGCCTTCATCCAGCGACTTCTGCGATTCCTTGATCAGCGGCTCCATGATTTCGCGGCCCAGCTGTTCAAGCGCGGCTTTCGAATACTCTGTTTTGTCTTTCTCGGGTTTGCCATCTTTCCAGATGTAGAAGCCTTCGCCGGTCTTCTTGCCGAGTTTGCCCGCCGCGACGAGCAAATCAAGGCGCGAGCCCTCGCTGGAATTGCCGAGAATTTTCGAGACGTGCGCACACACATCTAAGCCAACGCTGTCGGCGAGTTCTATGGGTCCCATCGGCATCCCAAAGGCGCGCACCGCTTCGTCGATTTTTTCCTTAGGCTCCCCCTTCTCCAGCCGCGCCATCGCCGCGAACATGTAGGGCGTCAAAACCTTGTTGACCAGGAAGCCCGGCACATCCTTGGTGATCAGCGGGAACTTATCAATCGCCGTCACAAACGCTGCGCCTTTTTTCACTTCTTCATCGCGCGTGACCGCGCCGCGCACCACTTCCACCAACGGCATCTGCGGCACCGGCGAGAAGAAGTGCAGGCCGATCAGGCGGCCCGGATCTCTCATCGGCTTGGCGATGTCTTCGAGTTTCAACGATGAGGTGTTGGTGGCCAAAATCGCGCCGGGTTTGATTTTGGTCTCAAGATCGGCAAACAGCTTTTGTTTGACGTCCAGCCGCTCAACAATGGCTTCGATGATGACATCGGCACGGGCAATGCCTTTGCCTTCCGGGTCGGCGATGAGCCGCGTTTTGGCGGCGTCTTTCAGAGGCTTGGTTTTGAATTTTTTGCCGAATAGGCGGCTCTGGCCTTTGACGCCTTTTTCTAACTGCTCAACCGAAATATCCTGCAGCGTCACTTCCATGCCAGCAGCCACGGCGACGCCCGCAATATCGGCGCCCATGGTGCCAGCGCCGATAACGTGCACACGTTGCGGCCGCCAGCCCAAACCCTTTGGCGCTTGCGCTTTCAAGAGTTCGGTCAAGCGGAACACCCGGCGCAAATTGCGAGAGGTCTCCGAGACCATCAGCGGCGCAAAGGCTTTGGTCTCTGCCGCTTTCATGGCGTTGAGATCGCCGCCATGCTTTTCGAACAGATCGATCAAGCGGAAGGGTGCGGGATAATGATCTTCACGGGCTTTCTTCAAAGTTTCCTGGCGCATCTTCTTGGCGAGGAATTCGCGCGCTGGCCATTTGGTCAGCATCATTTTCGAGATGCCCGCTGGTTCAGAGCGGCGGTTTTGCAAGACAGCCTTGCGCGCCGCCCAGCGTAATTCGCCCGCGCTATTGACCAGCTGATCGATCCAGCCCGCCGCCTTGGCCGCACCGGCGCGGATCATCGCCCCGGACAACATGTTGGTCATCGCCGCCATCGGCCCGACCTGCTTGATCGAACGCGCGGTACCGTTGAAGCCCGGAAAAATCCCAAGCTTCACTTCCGGAAAACCGATGCGCGTTCCATCATCGCGGGTCGCAATCCGGTAATGGCAGGCCAAGATCAGCTCCAAGCCGCCACCCACGCAAACGCCGTTGATGGCGGCCACAACCGGCACCGGCATTTTTTCGATGCGGTCCAGCATGTCGTTGACCGGTTTTAAGCTGGTGATGACATCCTGCTCGGTCTTCATATTTTCGAATTCGCGGATATCCGCGCCAACGATGTAGCCCTTGTCCTTGCCCGACATGATGACAAGGCCCTTGCAGGTCTTGGCGCGGGCTTCGGCTTCGACGCGTTCGACAATGGCCGCCAGCTCTTCAATCGGGCGGCGGCCGAGAGAATTGGCGCTCTCGCCCTCACGGTCAAAGATGGCCCAGGCGATGCCTTCGCCATCGATGGAAAACTTCCAGTCTTTCAGTTGCGATAGTGCTTCTGCCATGGCTCTAGCCTCAATGCTTGAATTTACTCGGCCGCCAACGGGCCTGCGCCGCGGAGGTTATGCCCAAGATCGGCGTAGTTAGGTTTCAATTCCTTAGGATCAAAGTGATCGACCGCGATGACGCGCGCCACCAGCCCCTCAACTTCTTTGAGTTGGCTCGCCTCCGCGTCCGTCAGCACGCCTTTTTTTACGGCCTCGCCAAACCAATCGAGGCCGTGATAACGCTTAACGACGCCATCGCGTATAGCCTTTTCCAGCTTTTTCTCGACAGGCTCGGCGGCAATGACTTTCTCCAGCGTGACCTCCAAAAGCCCCGTCGGATCGTTGACGTCTTTGGAGATGAAGATGTGCCGGGTCAGGCGGTCGCGCACCGCGCCCGGCTCCAGCACATGTTTCGCGACCGTCTTGCCCAACGCGTCAGATGCTGGCTTAAAGCGCTTACCCAATGGAAACACCACGGCGCGCATCACCGGGCGCATGGCAGTGGTTGGGAAATTATCGATCACACCCGAGATCGCTTCCTGGAAACGATACAGACCGTTTTGTGCTGCGAGTTCCACGATGGCATGATCACCTTCCGGCCGCCCATCATCATCATAGCGCTTCAGCACGGCTGACAGCATGTAGAGTTCTGATAGCGCGTCCGCCATCCGGCCCGTGATCTTCTGCTTGGTCTTGAGACCACCCCCCAACAAAGCCACCGTCAAATCCGCGACAAACGCAAACGAACGCGATGCCCTGGCCAATTGCTGGTACCACACCGACATCCGCAGCGCCGTATCCGGGCTCGACGCCAAATGCCCGCCAGTAATGTTGTGAAAGAACGCGCCCGTGGCATTGGAGAGCGAGAACGCGATATGACCGTTGAACGCATCTTCAAACGCTTCAAGTCCACGTTTGCGATCCTTGTCCTGCGCCGATTGCACTTCCTTGTACAAGTAAGGGTGCGATCTGAGCGCCCCTTGTGCGAAGGTGATCAGCGTTCGCGTCAGAATATTCGCGCCTTCTACCGTTATGCCCACTGGCACCATCTGATACGCCGATTGCAGGTAGTTGGCGGGACCATCGCAAATGGCGCGGCCGCCATGAATGTCCATGGCGTCGTTGACGGCGCGGCGCATTTTTTCCGTTGTCTGGTATTTCATCAGCGCCGAGATGACGGCGGGTTTTTCACCGCGCGACACCATCGACGCCGTCATGGCGCGCGCCGCCTCATTGACGTAAGCGGTTTCAATGATGCGGACCAGCGGCTCTTCGATGCCTTCCATGCGCGACACTGGCAATCCAAATTGCTTGCGGATGCGGGCATAAGCCGAGGTCACGCGCAGCATCATTTTTGCGCCCGACGTTGCCGATGATGGCAGCGAGATTGCGCGGCCCGCGGACAGACACTCCATCAACATCCGCCAGCCCTGGCCCACCATCTTGTCGCCGCCGATGACCCATTCCATCGGAATGAAAACATCGTTGCCCCAGTTCGGGCCATTCGGGAACGCAGCACCAGAGGGCAAGTGGCGGCGTCCAATATTGACGCCCGGATGATTGGCGGGAATAAGCGCCAGCGTAATGCCGATATCCTCGATCTGGCCCAGCAGCTTATTGGGGTCGAACAGTTCAAACGCCAAGCCCACCAGCGTTGCCTTCGGCCCAAGCGTGATGTAGCGCTTGTCCCAAGACAGCTTGATGCCGAGCGTGTCCTTGCCCTGATACATCGCGCGGGTGACATAGCCGACATCGCGCATGGTCGCCGCGTCTGAACCGGATGTCGGGCCGGTCAACGAGAAGCACGGAACTTCCTCGCCCTTGGCAAGACGCGGCAAGTAATAGTGCTTCTGCGCATCGGTGCCGTATTTTTCGATCAGCTCGCCTGGGCCCAACGAATTCGGCACCATCACGATGGTCACGACGTCCGGGGAGCGCGAGGCGATCTTTCCTAAGATCAAAGACTGCGCCTGGGCTGAGAACCCCAAGCCACCATGTTCCTTCGAGATCAACATGCCAAGGAAGCCGTGCTTCTTGACGAAGTCCCAGATGTTCTCTGGAATCTCGCGGTTGGCGTGGCGGATCTGCCAATCGTTGATCAACTTGCACAGCTCTTCCGTCGGCCCGTCCAGGAAGGCTTGTTCTTCGCTTGAGAGTTGAATCGGGGGAATCGACGCCAGCTTGTTCCAATCAGGCGTGCCCGAGAACAGCTCAGCATCGAAGCCAACCGTGCCAGCATCCAGCGCCTGAGCTTCGGTATCGGAAACTTTGGGCAAAATTTTCTGCACCATACCGTAGACGGGCTCGACCACAGCCGCGCGCCGGATTGACGGCACCGACAAAGCGACGAGCGCGATGGCAGGCAGATAGGCAAACAGCGTCCCAATCAAACTTGGACCTGGGCCCGCAACACCGCCGCCCAAAAGGTTCCAGCGCCAGATGTACGTCAACAAAGCAACGGCCAGCGCCCACATCCACAGCGGTGCCTTGCGCATGCCGAGGCTGAAAACCATGGCGGCGAGGAGCGCCAGGAATACGAGTGCAGCCATCATTCGAGCCTCCTTTGCCGCTTAAGCCTGTTTACGCCCTGAGTATATCAGCCCTGGCGTGAGCGGGGATAACTCTCCGGCTGGCAATTCAGCAGCGATACGTTAAGTTGACGTATACGTCAACTTGTAGTGCTAAGTCATAGCCAAAAGTCCTGCAACTTGGGCCGCCAGGTGACCGGTCAAGGCCACTTAACCACGTTTTTGCGCTGCGGCGTAAGCGGGGATTTCGGGGGAGGGCGACTCAATCCCTATCGCGCATTTTGGCGCGCTATCTCCAGCGTCACGTCCATGAACGCCGCGTGACCGCGCACGTAAGATGAGCGCAAGTGGCCGCCATCTTTGTAAATCAGCACGCCATCCGCAGTCCGGCCGGGGCACACCACCTTATCACACAACGACGACATGGGATCGATGACATTGGCGCCCGAGGCTGCTGCGACCTCCATCAATTTAGAGCGGATCGGCGCCCAGCCGCTTTCAAACATCGCGCGGTCCAACTGCCGTGGCAAAAGTCTGGTGCTGCCTGAGATTGACCGGCGGAAGCTAAAGCGCGGCGCCAGCTCCTCGCTCGAAGGCATATTCAGAACAATCCACACAGACTTGCCCGCTGCCGTGAAGTCACCGATCATACGCGCCAGCCGGGAAAACGCCTCGTTCCAAGCGGGTGTGCCAACGTTCAGCGGTCCGCCGTTGCTCCCTTCAATGTGGTATTGCGAGTTGTTGAAATAGCCATACCAAAACGCCCCAATCACGATGGTTTTAATAGCCGGGTCCTTGGCAACATCAATAGCTGTTTCAGCGAACCGCAGACAGTTTGGATGGTGGTCCTCAACGGCGCCTGGAATCGGAAAACACCCGCCACCGGTGACAAAAATCACGGATGGCGCATCTTTAAGCTCGCTCATGCGCCGTTCAATGCGCGGCCAGTACTGCTGCATGTTGCTGTCGCCAAAATAGAGCACCTTATTTGTGCCGGTCCCGGCCTCATGAATCAAAACGCCCGAATGCGCGTTCACGCGCCGCAAGCCTTTGGAAAACTGCCAATCCTCTATGGCATCACCGATGTCACGATGCTGCGGATCATTGAGATGCGGATGCAGCGCACTCTTGCTCGCTAGAGCCCCCGCCAAGCAGAATGAAAGCGTCGCCACCAACAAGCCGACTGGAATGGCCGAACTCTGAGCGTGACGCAACGGGCGCTCAAGGAACCGATAGGTGAGATATGCGAGAACAGCAGCAAGTGCGACGGTGGCAAGGCGGACTTTTGCGTCGCCTCCAAAACCCAAAATGCTGCTGAAAGACAACAGTGGCCAATGCCAGAGATACAGCGGATAGCTGATCAGTCCGATGAAGACCATTGCAGGCAAAGACATCAACCACTTGTTCGCGAAGGCATCGGGTCCTGCGCCAATGACGAATAGCGCGCCCATGCATGGAATCAGCGCCCAGGCGCCTGGATAAATCACCTGCGCATCCAACAGAAGGACTGCGCCGAGGATCAGCGCCAGACCGGCAATGGAAACAACATGGCGCACAAGTGAATTCAGTTGCCATTGCGAACCATACAAATGCCCAAACGCCAGCAGCGCACCCGACGACAACTCCCAAAACCGGTTCTGGGGCAAATAAAACGCCGCCGCGCTGTTTCTGTGAATGGCAATGAGGCTCATGCCAAGCGACGCAACAGTGATCAGCGCCAAAACCGCGAGCGTCCGCCCGCGCCCTGCAAGGAGCAGGAGCAACACCGGCCAAACGATGTAGAATTGTTCTTCAACCGCGAGCGACCACAAATGCAGCAACGGTTTTTCCGCCGCTGAAGCATCGAAATAGCCCGCTTCTTTTTTGAGCGTAAAATTGAGAAAGTAGGCGGCCCCTGCCATCATGTGTTTGCCGAAAGAGCGGAATTCATGCGGCAGCAGATAATACCAGCCCATGAGTGCCGTTGCGCCAAGCACCACAATGAGCGCAGGAAATAGCCGCTTGATCCGCCGGGCGTAAAAATTGATGAGAGAAAAGCGCGCCTCATCCTGCTCGCGCAGGATGATCGTTGAGATTAGATAGCCTGAAATGACGAAGAAGACGTCAACGCCCACGAACCCGCCAGGAACCACGCCCGGCAATGCATGGTAGCCAACTACGCTCAATACCGCGACAGCGCGCAGGCCATCTATGTCGGGGCGGTATTTCATAATTTAGCGGCCCCCGTCCGCATAACAAAGAAACGTAGGTTGGGTAAGCCCCGGCCTAGAGGCCAACAAATGACCAGGTCGTAGTTCCGTTGCTTAAGCCAACAGCCGCGAGTGAGATAGCGGATCCAAAGTTGTTAGATCCGGCGCAAGCGGCTGCCCCTCACCCCAACCCTCGCCCCAAGGGGAGAGGGAACTTTTACCCAACCACCACCCCATCCTTCAGCAGCTTGTAGTTGATGGCATCAAGGAGCGCTTCGAAACTCGCATCAATAATGTTGGGCGAGACGCCAACCGTCGTCCAGCGCGCGCCGGTTGCGGTGTCGTGGCTTTCAACGAGCACCCGCGTCACGGCCTCGGTTCCGCCAGCGCCGGTTTGAGTCAGAATGCGAACCTTATAATCCACCAGCTCGACATGCTCGATGTGCTTCTGATACGGCCCGAGATCACGGCGCAGCGCGGTGTCCAGCGCGTTGACCGGGCCATTGCCTTCGCCCACCGACCACAGCGGCGTGGCTTCCCCCGGAATCGTCACTTTGACGGTGGCTTCCGAAACGGTGACGAGCTTGCCAATGGCGTTACGGCGGCGCTCGACCATGACGCGAAAACTATCGACGGAAAAATATCGCGGCACTTTACCCAGCATCCGGCGCGCCAGCAATTCAAACGAGGCTTCCG
>JAYTQI010000387.1:0-7589 GCA_043746825.1 Hyphomicrobium sp.
ACCCAAGCCTATGGGGATCAAGATTTCGTCGGGCGCCTCGATTGATGCCTTGCGTTTGAGCTGGAGCCTGTTGGCCGAGCGTCATGGCGACACGCTGAAAAATCTTCAGCCGCGCTACACGGCCGGCGGTGACGCGCAAAATCCAAGTTTTGAATTGATTGCAGGCCCGTTGAAGTCAACCGCCGATGCCAAAAAGGCCTGCAAGGCGCTGGCCGCCAAAAACGTGCCCTGTCAGGTTGGCGCGTTTGCGGGCGAGACATTGTAGCTTAAACCTTAAAAATTTTGTACGGCCAGCACATCGCAGGCGTCGGGGTTTCCGGCCTTCTGCCCAACATAAAACCAATGCGCGCGCTGCTCCGACGTGCCATGCCAGAAATTTGCAGGATCAGCAGGGCTCGAGGCGGCAACCTGAACTTTATCGTCTCCAACAAGCGCAATGGCATGCAGCAGCTCAGCCTTGACCCGTTGTGTTGCGGCGAATGCTGGACTGCGGCCAGCCCATACGCCCGCGAGACAATCCGCTTCCAACTCAAATCTCATGACGTATTCGCGCCGGCGCGAGGGCGTTTCACGGATCATTTGTGAGAGCAGCCGGAACCTCCCCGCTGACATTTGCAAGTGGTGGCCGAATTCATGGGCCATCAGAAATGCGAGTGTGGCGTCTGCATCCGAAGAAAAGCGCTGAGACAATCTGTCTAACTCGTCGAGACTTACAAAAACCGTGCCGTTGCCCGAGCAGTAGACGGGACCCGAGTTAATGTAGAGACCGTAGCAATGGCCCGCCGTGACCTTGGGGACGATGTTGATTTGCGGCACGATGCCGTCTTTGGCCGAGTCGTGAAACACGGATTGCCATGTCGTGCTCGCATCCGTCCATACGGCGTGGACGAGGGCCAGAAGCGATGCGTCCCGTGGCCCGGGCGGACGGGCTTCAGCTGGCATTCCGGCAACGCCGCCGTTGGGATCACCATCAGATGAAGCCGATGTCTCGCCTCTCGCAGAGCCAGCAATCGCCGCCGCCAAAGCGGCAGCGTGCAATACACCTTTGAATCGACGTCTACAGGGTGCTCTCATAGCCTTTTGGTATAGGCCTTCCAGGCTCGCCTCGGATCACAAGTTCCCGGTATTAAAGGTGTCGCAGGCGTCCATCCGCCCGGATTCAAGACCGGCCTTAAACCACTTGACGCGTTGCGCCGATGTGCCGTGCGTGAAAGCATCCGGCACAACCCTCCCCGTCGCCTTTTTTTGAAGCATATCGTCGCCAATCTGGGTCGCCGCATTTAATGCCTCTTCGACATCGCCCGGTTGCAGGCGATGGTTCATCTGGTCGTTGAGGTTGGCCCAAACACCCGCCAAACAGTCGGCTTGCAGTTCCATGCGGACTTGCAGCTGGTTGACGCGCACTTCGTCATTCGACTGTTCTTTGAGTTCCTGGACCTTGTCAGCAATGCCAAGCAGCTTCTGGACGTGGTGGCCGACTTCGTGCGCCACGACATAAGCCTGGGCAAAGTCGCCGCCTGCATTGAAGCGCCGCTTCATCTCGTCATAGAAGGCCAGATCGATATAAACCTTCTGATCTATCGGGCAATAGAACGGGCCCATTTGCGACTGGCCAGCGCCACACGCGGTTTTGGTATAGCCTGAGAACAATACCAAAGGCGGGTCGGTGTATTGCTTGCCGAAGCCCTTGAACACGCGGCCCCACACGTCTTCCGTGTCAGCAAGCACATGTTTGACGAATTTGCCCATTTCATCCTGGTTGCCAGCCGTCTGCGATTGGCCAGCGCCACCAGGTAAACCCGGAATATTAACTTGGGTCCGGCTGGGGGGCGCAGCTGGCCTGTCGCCGCGCGGCATCTGAATGTTGGGGAAGTTGATCGGCCCGCCACCACCTCCACCAGTGAGAACATCAAGCGGGTTGATGCCAAAAAACAGCATTACGGCGCCAATGATGAGCATCGTCGTCAGGCTGAAACCGCCGCCGCCGATAGGGATTTGAATGCCGCCCATGCCGCCGGGGAAGTTGCCCCCGCCTTCATCACGGCGGTCCTCGACGTTTTTACTTTCGCGATCACTTTCATCGTAGCGCATGGCCGACCTTCACTGCCTCTAGGCTCAGCGGCCATCGCCACGAGCTAACTAACTTACGTGCCGCATAGTGCACGCCGTATCGGGCAAAACAAGGGTGCAAAGCTGGGTCAGCACTTAGGCCTGCAATTTCTGGTTAGTGGCTGCCATCGCCCCGCAATTTCTTCTGGTTAGAACGGACGGGCGGTGGCAGGATTTCCTGCACGGCTTGGCGGCCTTTCGGCTTCAACGTTGCGCGCAATTGACTACGCACGGCGCGCGATGCAGCGACCGTGCCGTCTTGAGCATAGGCCTCGTGGTTCTTCTCAATATCCGCCAGCTCGTAGCGGTAATTGACCATCAGGCCATGCGCTTCTCTCAAGCCCTTTTCGGACGTGTCGGCTAGCCAGTTGATGCGCTCAAGCCGCGCACCATTGCCAAGGTGAAACCGCGCGACCGGATCAACCGGGCGGTTGTCCCGCGAACGGGAGGCGAGAAAATACTGGGCGGCAAGCGCCATCACACTCTCGCGTAATTTTTCGCCGGCTGGACCGCCTTGTCCCGCCACCTCGGCCCAGCGCGGATCACGTAAGACTTTGAGGCGGGCTCGATCTTCGTCTGTCACGCCTTCAGTTCCAGCGCTGCCCAAGGCCCGATCCAGCCAGCGGGCAAAATGCGGGACGGGCGAGAGCGTCACGAAGGTTTTGAGGCTTGGCAATTCTTTGACGAGTTCTTCCACCACTTGTTTCAGCAGGAAGTTGCCGAATGATATCCCTTTCAATCCGTCCTGACAGTTGGATATGGAATAGAAGACCGCCGTTGTGGGCTCGTCCGCGAGCGCGCCATGGCGGGCTTCGAGCACGGGTGCAATAGCGCCCGGAATATCGGGCATCAACGCCACTTCGACGAAGATCAGCGGTTCATCAACAAGGGCTGGGTGGAAAAACGCGAAGCAGCGCCGGTCATGCGGATCCAGGCGGCGGCGCAAGTCCTCCCAGCCTTTGATTTCATGCACGGCCTCGTAGGCTATGATTTTTTCAAGGATCGCGGCTGGCGTTTGCCAATCGATCCGGCGCAGCACTAAAAAGCCGCGGTTGAACCAGGTGTGCAGCAAATATTGCAAATCGCCATCGAGCGCCGCAAAAACCGGATCGGCATTGCCCCAGCGCAAAAGTTCGTGGCGCATGGCAACGATTTCTGCTGTGGCCCCTTGCGCCAGATTGAGGCGGCGGAAAAACTCGCGGCGCGGGCTCTCTGTCGACTTTTGCAACGCACTCAAGGATTGTTCGCCCGGACCTTCCAGATATGCTAATGCCGCATCAGCCACGGTCTTAGCGTCAGGCTGAAGTTCATCCGCTAAAAATGTATAGAAGGCGCGGCGCTCCTCGCCTGATGCCACCTTCAAGCGGTTGATGAGCTGGCGGGCAATCGCGACGCCCGAAGCTTCGCCACGCCCTGACATCAGCGCCCGGGCCAACGCTTCAACATTGTCCTCCTCGCCCGCCCCAAACAGAGCTTTCGGCAACAGCGCCCGGCTCTGCTCAGCGACGGTATTCAGGAGTTCCTGCAGAAACGACACGTTCACAGCTGTTTGCTCCTCAGTTTTAAGCCTGCAGGATCAGAGAATCCCGCCCGTTAATACTTCGTCAACCATAGCATCACACCATGTCAGCGCGACTTGTATAGGGCGGCGGCGGCAGAGGTCACATAGGCATGGACGACAGCTCAACCTTTGGGCGTATGACCTCGAGCCTCGCGGAGGTCCGCAACGACACCGGCCGTGTCGCTTTTTGCGGGCCCTATGTCTTATCTGCCATCACCGGCTTTTCCATTTCCAAAGTCGAGGATGTGATCCGGGCTGGCCGCGACTTACCCGTTGGCAAAAAGCCTGTTGTGCGCGGCACTTATGCGGATGAAGTCGAGGATGCGCTGGCCCATTTCGGCTACCGCATGGATTTGAAAGAGAGCCACCTCAACAAAGCCCGCAAAGAACGCCCGACATTTTGGACCTGGATGCAAAAGCCCAGAAATGCCTGGGCCTACTACATTCTAGCCATCCACAAGGGCAAAGAAGGCCACTGGATTCTCGTCAAGGGGGTCAAAATGTGTGACACGTTCACGGAAGGAAAATGGACCTTCGTAGTCGATGGCCCACACCGTGGCTGCCGAATCATGGAAATCTTCGAGGTGAAGAAGGCGATTGACGCCTGACACCCATGGCCTCTTTCAAGCCGCTCACTGCCGGAGTCCGCCACTCATGTTCGGCTCAATACTCGCCATTGCCGCCCTGCTGATCGTGCTGCAAAGCCGCAGCTTGTCCGCGCGTTTCAAAGACCGCCTGGGGCGCGTCGAGCGCGCCGTCGATGATCTGACCCAGGAAATCGACTGGCTGCGCAATGAGCGCGGCGGTGAGCGCAAACCTGAAACGCGCCCTGAGGACAACCCTTTGTCCCCAACTACGCCCAGCGTTCTGCGCCCTATGGTCATCAAAGCGCAAAAGGAACCAGTCCTTCCGGATAGATCCTCCTTACCTGAAAAAACCGCTGGCAGCGTGCCCCCCATCGAACCGCCAAAGCGGCCTTCGGAATCAGTGCCGCCAGACATCCAGCCCCCGCGACACGATAGTTTTGAAGAAACGCTGGGCACCCAATGGGCCGTGTGGGCTGGAGGCGCAGCACTCGCGCTCGGCGGGCTGTTTCTTGTACGCTATTCGATTGAAGCCGGGCTGCTTGGCCCCGGCGTTCGCGTCATGATGGGCGCATTGCTCGCAGCAGCTCTCGTGGCTGCTGGTGAATGGATGCGGCGCGGGGAAATCAAGTTTCCGATTGAGGCGCTGCCCGAAGCTCACATTCCCAGCATCTTGACGGCAGCCGGAACTGTCATTGCCTTCGGCACCATTTATGCCGCCCATGCGCTCTACGGCTTTATTGGGCCCGCAACCGCATTCATATTGCTGGGTGCAACCGGCATTCTGACTATGTTGGGCGCGGCGCTGCATGGACCGTGGCTTGCGGGCCTTGGACTTGTTGGTTCGTTTGTTGCGCCCATGCTAGTCGAGAGCAACGTCCCGAGTCCGTGGCCCGTCGTGCTCTATCTCGCCGTGGTTGCCGCCGCCGCCTATCTGCTGGCAAGAACAAGGCGGTGGGTGTGGCTAGCCTGGGCGACGGTCGCTGGTGCGGTGCTCTGGGGACCGCTAATCCTCTCAACGCGCTTTGCCGGATCAGCGCCCGAAGCGCATGCCCTGATCCAACTCGCGCTTGGCGCGTTCTTCTTAGCGATTGAGCCTTTTTTGGCGGCCCACGATAGTGGTGCTAAGTCTGACCGGGTGGCGAGCATCGCGCTGACAGCCCTCGGAATTCTGGCTTTAATGGTTCTCTCGTTCTCAGATTACTCGATCACGGAACGAACTCTCTTTGCAGCAGCAGCCATGGCCATTCTGGTCGTGACGGCCTGGCGCGCGGCTCCTGCGGCCATAGCCGCGAGTATAGCTGGCGTTCTAGGGCTTGCTGTGCTGCTCATCTGGCCAGGCCTCAATCAGCCACCAACAGCTTCTATGACTGCGCCATACGGCCCGCAGCTCTTGCGGTTGCCAGAGAATGTCTCAAGCTTCCTCTCGTTCGCGGCCATGGCGACGATGATCCCAGCCGCCATTAGCGCTTTGCGCATTTGGCGCGGATCACTACTGCCCCAATCAACCGCCGGGCTTTACGCGCTGGCTGCGACTGTGCCGCCACTCTTGGCGCTCATATTGACCTATCTGCGCGTGACGCAGTTCGATGTCTCGATCCCGTTTGCGTTAGCGGGCGCGGCACTCACGCTGCTGTTTGCTTTCGCCGCCGAAACTTTCCACCGCGCCGACGACGCCTATGCTGTTCCGGCCTACAATATAGCGGCAGGTGCCTTTGCGGCCGCCGCGATTGCCGCTTTCGCCTTCGCGCTCGTAGTCAGCTTAGAGCGTGGTTATCTCACCGTCGCGCTCGCGCTGACCGCCCTTGGCACCGCCTATATTTCCACCCGGCGTGACATTGCCCTGCTTCGCTACGCCGTAACGGCGCTTGGCCTCATCGTGCTTGGCCGCCTCGCCTGGAACCCGCGCGTCATGGGTGACGGCGTGGGCACGACGCCCATCTTCAACTGGCTATTGATCGGCTATGGCATTCCGGCTGTCTGTTTTGCCTACGCCGGGCGGCTGCTGGAACCCAAAGGAAATGATCTTGCCCTGCGGCTCTGCCAAAGTCTGGCCGTTGTTTTTGCGGCACTGCTAGCCTTCTTTGAAATCCGCCACTTGACCAACAACGGCGATGTCTTGCACGCGGGCGCTGGCCACGTTGAAAGTGGGCTTCTAATCTTCATGTGTCTTGCCTTTTCATTCGTGCTGGCCCGGATGCATCTTGGCAAATCCAATGTGGTCTTTGACACCGCTGCCTTTTTGTTTGGTGCCAGCGCTATAGCTTTTGCAGGTTTGGGCCTCGTGTTTGGAACTAATCCCCTCCTCACCGGCGAAGCTGTGACAGGCGGCACGCTGTTCAGCTCACTCCTGCCCGCTTATCTATTACCTGGCCTCGCTGCGATGTACGTCGCCAAGCACGCACGCGGTATCCGCCCAGACTGGTATTTGCGTGCGGCTGGCATTCTTGCCGTTGTCTTGATCGTGCTCTACGTCACGCTGGAAGTCCGCCACGCCTTCCATGGGCCCGATATCAGCATCTATCTGGAAACGACCGCGCGCGAGCAATGGGCTTACTCGGTCGCCTGGCTGGCACTAGGAATTATGTTCTTGGCTTACGGCCTCATTCGCGGCTCGCTCGAAGCCCGCATCGCCTCCGCCGCGCTCATTGTACTCACAGCCCTGAAAGTGACGCTCTTCGACTTGGCTGGCATCGACGGACTTTGGCGGGCACTCTCATTCTTGTGCCTCGGCGCGGTCTTGATCGGCATTGGGCTCGTCTATCAAAAGCTAGTCTTTGCACCGGCTGCCAAGGACCGGGGCCCCAGCGGCCGTGCATAGTTGGGACACCAAAGCCAGAATTAGAAAGCATACCTTTTTACGATAACTCTAAAAACCAGAGGTTTAATCATTGTGAGCTTGGTCAAAGCTGCCGTGACTGGTACAATTCCGGCTCTACAAATTTATTGACTGAAGGAATTCCGGCATGAAGAAAATTGCTACGATGGCGTTCACCACACTATTGGCGTTCAGCGCTGCGCTCCCGGCAACAACTGCGCCCGCCGATGCCCGCAATCGCGGTGCCAAAATTGCTGCTGGCGTGCTCGTCGGCGCGGCGGCTTTGGCCATTATCGCCAATTCGGACCGCGCCAACGCCAGTCGTTCCCGGCGGGCGAGCTGGCAGCGCAACTGCGACCGCCTATACGACCGTTGCCAAAACGGCAGCGATTATGCCTGCGAGAAATTTGAAACAAACGGTTGCAGCGAATAATTATTCTCAATTCAAATCAGGCGAGGTTCACCCCTCGCCTGATTTCATGAGTTTGCTTCGTGGAGAGTTAGTCCTTGGCACGCT
>JAYTQI010000388.1:0-3398 GCA_043746825.1 Hyphomicrobium sp.
GCAATCAAGGCAGTTTCATCGGCCGCCTCGATGCGTCCGCCATCACTAAATTTTTCAATCGCGGCTTCAAGCGCCGGTGCTGCGCCGCCCGCCGTTTCAAAACCTGTGACTGCGGCCTTGCTCTCGGTATGGAACACGACATGCCAGGCGCCATTTGCCTGACGGCAGGCGAAACCGGAGTAATGTTTGCCAGTCTGCGCGGTCATCTCATACTCGCGGCAGAACTTGCCATCTTGCGACAGGAAGGTCAGGACCGGTTTGATGCTGCCCTTTTCGCCAGCAGATCCTGGCGCGGTGCCGGGTTCGCGTTCGAGCACACGCGTGAGCATTGGACCAGCGGTGATGGCACCATCAAGTGACGTGGTTTGAACCCCTGAACCTGAAGTAACGCTGCTTTGAGCCGCGAACCAGCCAAGCGCTGCGCCACCTGCAACTAAAGCTGAGAGTGCAAACGCCTGTGCGAACTGCGGACCAACTGGAAAGATGACGTTGCTTAAGCTCTCAAACAAGCGGGTGAGTACACTGGTTTCAGTTGTGCGTGGCCGGGCGGTCACCGGTGCTTTTCCGCTTTCCATGATCGTCTTGATAAGCCGGCCGGGTATCGGCGTGTGCATCGGCTCCGAGAACGCTTCCGCCAATACGGCGCGGCTGACCACGAACGGCTGAAGCCTTGCTCGCACGTCCGCGTTTGCTGCCAGCAACGCTTCGACGCGCGCGTGGTCAGACGTTGAGAGCGCACCATCAGCGAAGGCCATCAGCTCTTCGTCAGGGATGTTTTCCACCGCGGCGCTCCTCAAGAACAACAACTTTAGACTCAGGACGTTCATCGACTGCGGCAGCAATGGCCTGCCGGGCGCGGGCCAAACGGCTCATCACCGTGCCAATTGGCAAATTCAAGTTTTCTGCGGCTTCCTTGTAGGTAAGCCCGTCAACACACACGAGCGCCACTAGAACCTGTTGATCGTGCGGCAGGCGGCCCATCGCTTCAAACACGGAAGCGAGCGTCAGCCGGTTTTCCGTAACTGTCCGGCCGTCAGTGCCTGTCAGTTCGCCAATAGCATCAAGATCTGCGAGTTCGCCTCTAACTTTGGTGGCGCGGCCCTGATCAAACCAGATATTTTGCGCTATTCTATACATCCAACTATCAAGCCTAGTTCCTGGCTGCCATTGCTCCGCCCGCGACAGCGCGCGCTCGCACGTGTCCTGGACCAGATCGTCGGCCAGATCCAAATTTCGGGTCAGCGCATACGCAAACCGGCGCAAGCGCGGTAGAAACTCGATCATCCGTGATCGAACATTCTCCGTCACGGTTGTTCCTCTCCGCGAGTTATGATGAGAACGTTTGTGCCCAGAAGGTTATTCCGCCTCAAAACGGCCTCAAGTCCTAAGCGGCACAATTGTCACAGCCGATAGCGCCGCAGACTGCCGCCAGTGCGGGATCGACCGCGCTGGGCAACAATAAATTTTCAGCAGCTAAAGGTATGTGTGCGAGCAGTCCGGCCCCCGTTATGCCCCCGCACCACCAAGTTGGCTGAAAATATGGCTCTCAAAGGGCCAGGAGGGGCGTTGAAACGCATTGTGAACCGGTGTCACGGAGGAATCGTAGTCCTTTGTTGAGGATAATTGCGGGGACCTGCATGGCCTTGGCACCACAACGGGATCGGCTTTCGCTGCGGCTGCAGGCTGTTCTTATCTTGCTGAGCGCTTCCGTTGTTCCTGCATTTGCCGCCGATTTCACGGCGCGCGAGGTGACTGAAGCGTTTTTCAAGTTGGTACCAGGCCGTGTCCTGGATTTTTCCGGCAAAGACTTGAGTTTTCTCGATCTCGCGGGCATCGACTTTAAAGGCGCGACGTTCGTCAACGCTAATCTCTACGGCGTCGATCTCACCCGCGCTAGCCTGAAGGGCTCAAATCTCTCAGGCGTGAAGCTAGACCGGGCTGTCATGATCAGATCGGATTTTTCTGGTGCGAATTTGTCGGGAGCATCAATTATGCGCCCCAGCGTCTACACAACCCTTGATGCCAATCGCGAAGAAGCCCCTAAATTTTCAGGTGCGAATTTACGTGGCATCAGGATCACGGCGATGATGGATGGCGCAGACTTTCGCGGCGCGGATCTCACGGACGCCCGAATGGGGCCCCATGAGCCGCGCGCGGATATCTCCAGCATGCCAGCCTCTGTGCTGCGGGGCTGTGACTTCTCGGGCGCAATTCTGCGCGGCGCAGATTTGATGTGGGCCAAGCTCAGTTTCTCCAAATTCACAGGCGCCGATATGACCGGCGTTAACCTCAATGGCGCTGATCTCTCAAAAACCGACTTGTCAGGCGCGGATGTCACGGGCGCGGATTTAGCTGGCGCTGACCTCGACGGGGCCGATCTGCGCGGCGTCAAGGGCTGGGAGACCATCAAGGGCCGGGAGACGGTGCTCAATTTTGACCGCGCGTTACGTTAACCGCCGAAAATCGCAGCTTTCAGCCCCGCATCAAGTTATCCCCGCGTCCGCAATTCCTGCTAACATCGGTAACTTGCCGGAGCGCCAAGAAGCGGGGATGATCCCGAAGCTGGCCAAAAAGAGGAAATGCGGACGGAATGAACGTTTGGCCCCGTTTCAACATTGCGTTTGTTGTGCTGGGCTGGCTTTTGGCGGCAGTACCCGCACAGTGTTCAGATTTCACAGCGCGTGAAGTGACACAGGCCGTGTTCAAATCCGATGTGGCAAAGCCCGTCGATTATTCGGGCAAAGACCTGAGCTATCTCGATCTTGCAGGCATCGACTTCAAACACGCGATTTTGGTTAAGACCAATTTGTACGGCGTCGATCTGTCGTCTGCAAATCTGGCCGGTGCCAACCTGTCTGGCGCGCGCCTTGACAGAGCAACCGTCGTCAAAGCGGACTTTTCGGGCGCTAACATGGAAGGCGCGACCATCCTTAAGGCTAGCGTTTTCTCCTCAGCGGCCTTCGACCACGCCGACGCCCCGAAATTCTACGGAGCCAACTTGCGATCAAGCCGGATTTCCGCGCGTTTAGATGGTGCGAATTTTCGCGGTGCCGACATGAGCCATGCCAAGATTGGACCCTTCGATATGTCTGGTGAGGCCGGAATGGCACCGTCATCGTTTATGATGGGGGCCGATTTCTCCGGCGCGACTATGGGGGGTACCGAAATACGCAACGTCAACTTCACTTTCGCGCGCTTTGTGGGCACGGATCTGCGCAGCGCCAAGCTCCTGGGCCTTGAACTCATAAATGCCGATCTCACGGGCGCCGACTTGACTGGAGCGGATGTGACAGGGACGAACTTCGATGGTGCAATATTGACCGGCGCTAAAGGCCTCGACAAAGTGACCGGACTTCAAACGGCCAAAAATTTCGACAAGGCGGTCCGGTGAATAACAT
>JAYTQI010000389.1:0-3394 GCA_043746825.1 Hyphomicrobium sp.
GGCGTGCATATTGACGTGTCGCATCTCGCGGCCACTGTGCCGGGCCAGACGGTAACGGTGGAAGCCGAATGCACGAAAGTTGCGGGTAAGCGGATTTCGTTCCACGTCAAAGCTCACGACGGCATTGATCTGATCGGCGAAGGCGAGCATGAACGGGTGATCGTCAGCTGGGAAAAGTTCGTCTCTCGCGTCAATGAAAAGGCCAAGAAAGCCAGGGTCGGCACGATCTAATTGCGAATGGTGAGTAGCGAGTAGCGAATAGTTTAGGGACATGCATTTGGCCAACGAGATCAAATCTTACCAAGATCTGCAAGTCTGGCAGAAAGCAATGGATATTACGGAAGTTTGTTACAGGCTTACGAGTTCGTTCCCTAAGAGCGAAATGTATGGAATGACATCGCAGATTCGAAGAGCTGCGGCATCGATACCCGCCAACATCGCCGAAGGTCACGGCAGGGAGCTGACGGGATCATTTATCCAGTTTCTTCGGATATCCCAAGGTTCTCTGAAGGAGCTTGAGACGCATCTGTTGCTAGCAAAACGTGTTGCATTGATAAACGAGGAAAATACTGCGCCGGTGATGAAGCAATGTGACGAACTTGGGCGTATGTTGCGCTCGCTGATACGAACTCTCGAAGCCAAATCCTGACGCCTCACTACTCGCTATTCGCTACTCACTATTCGCTCGTCATAAAACGCTCCAGGTCCCCAATGCCCGAAACAGAAATCCGCAACTTCAATATCAACTTCGGCCCGCAGCATCCGGCAGCGCACGGCGTGTTGCGCCTGGTGCTGGAACTTGACGGCGAGGTTGTCGAGCGCGTCGATCCCCACATCGGGCTTTTGCATCGCGGCACTGAGAAACTGATCGAGCACAAGACGTACCTGCAAGCGATTGGGTATTTCGACCGCCTCGATTACGTGGCGCCGATGAATCAGGAGCACGCGTTTTGTTTGGCGGCGGAAAAGCTGCTGGGTCTTGAGGTGCCGCGCCGGGCCCAGCTCATTCGCGTGCTCTACTCCGAGATCGGCCGCATCCTGTCGCATCTTTTGAACGTCACGACGCAGGCCATGGATGTTGGCGCACTCACCCCGCCGCTGTGGGGCTTTGAAGAGCGCGAGAAGCTGATGGTGTTTTATGAGCGGGCATCGGGCTCGCGCATGCACGCCAAATATTTCCGCATTGGCGGGGTGCATCAGGATTTGCCTGAAAAACTCGTCGATGACATTCACGCCTGGTGCGATCCGTTTTTGAAGGTCGTCGATGACATCGATAAGCTGCTCACTGAGAACCGCATCTTCAAACAGCGCAACGTCGATATCGGCGTCGTAAAACTCGAAGATGCCTTCGCCTGGGGGTTCTCTGGCGTGATGGTGCGGGGCAGTGGCGCTGCCTGGGATTTGCGCAAGTCGCAGCCTTATGAGTGCTACTCCGAATTTGATTTCGACATTCCGATTGGTAAGAACGGCGATTGCTACGACCGCTATTTGATCCGGATGCAGGAAATGCGCGAGAGTGTGAAGATCATGCGCGGCTGTTGTGAGAAATTGAAATCCGCTGACGGCCGCGGACCGCATGTCGCGGATGCTAAAAAAGTCGTGCCGCCAACGCGGAGCGAGATGAAGCGCTCGATGGAAGCGCTGATCCACCATTTCAAACTCTACACCGAGGGCTTCCGGGTGCCGGAAGGCGAAGTCTATGCCTGCGTGGAAGCCCCCAAGGGCGAGTTCGGGGTTTATCTCGTCTCGGACGGCTCGAACAAACCGTACCGCTGCAAAATCCGCGCCCCAGGATTTCCCCATCTCGCCGCCATGGACTTTCTGAACAAGGGCCACATGCTGGCGGATGTTTCGGCAATATTGGGCTCGATAGATATTGTGTTTGGGGAAATTGATAGGTGACCTTTTTCCCTCTCCCCATTTCCCTGCTCTTGAAATGGGGAGAGGGTCATGCCAGAGGCATGTCTTCGATATGACGTGTGAGGGGCGGCCTCTCAAATATCTTTGGCGGACCCCGCGATGCTCTTTGGTAGTGTATTTACTTCGAGCGACTTTTTGAACAGACGGACCCAAAGATTGTGCTGGCGACCTTCCTTCTCATTCTCGGGCAAATCGCGTCGCTGGTGATTGCGATCACCGTGGCCCGCAAGTTTCCGCAGCCGGCGAAAGCACTGTTCGCAGGAATTCTCGCTGGGCTCGCCACGAGCTTGGCAATAGGGTTTGCGGTCGGCTTTTTGGGAAATGTTGTTCTCATGAGTCAGATCGATTTCTGGCTCGCGAACAAGCTGATGAGTTGGTGGGCGTTGGTGACGGGCAACCCAATCGGCGGCTAGCGGCGCGTACCTTGCGGCGGCCCCACCCCTTCACCCCGCGCCGCTGGCAGGGGGAGGCACAGGGCGTGCCTTAAAATTTTCCATTCCAGTATTTTGCGCCTAGGGCGGATTGTTGCGGCCTTCGAAATCGTGCTAATTTGCACCTATGACCGCGCAACAAAAGCCAAAAATGACCGTCGAAGAGTTCATCCCCTGGGCTATGGCTCAGAAATCGGGGCGCTATGAGCTTGTCGGCGGGGAAATCGTCGCCATGGCGCCGGAGCGCGCCGCGCACAACTTGATCAAAGCAGCTGTCTACAAAGCGCTTGATGCGGCAGTGAAGAAAGCCAAGCTGCCGTGTGTTGTCTTCACGGACGGCATGTCGATTAGAATCGATAAGCATCAGTTGCGCGAGCCAGACGCAGCCGTGCAGTGTGGGCATAAGGTGGATTTAAATTCGACTATCCTCGATAAGCCTCTCATTGTTGTCGAAGTCGTCTCGCCGTCGAGCGAAAAAAACGACACGGGAAGCAAACTCGCGGAATATTTTTCCGTGCCGTCAATTCTGCATTACCTGATTGTTGATCCGTACCGCCCGGCGCTGATACACCACGCGCGCGGCGAGGGCGGCGCGATTGCCACGCGCATTCACTCTGGCGGAACAATCACCATCTCGCCTCCAGGGCTTGAGTTGAATGTCGGGGATGTCTTGGCCGCTTCATGACGAGGGCCAGTACGTTATCGATTGATGTTGAGGAGTTAGGCCAGTGATCCGCGCGGCATTTCGGGTTTGCATTGTTGTCCTCACCCTCACCACCCCCACTACCCTCGCGCTCGCATGCCACTGCGTGCATGGCAGCGAGGCGTTTATGGCGGACATCATCGCGAAACAGCTCAAGGAAAATGGTGGGGTTCTCGTTGAAGCCGAGGCGCTCTCGAACGAAGGCGAGAATGGCGCGCACACCACCACCTTCAAGGTGCTCGAAGTGTGGGTGGGCCAAGCAGGTGAGCCAGGCCAAAACATTATCGTCCGGCACAACTTGAACGGCGAAGCCTGCGGGTTGAAGTTTACAGAGGGCGAG
>JAYTQI010000390.1:0-3391 GCA_043746825.1 Hyphomicrobium sp.
GCGATTTTTGCAGATTTAGCCGCGTCACTGGCTGAAAAGCGGATTTCGATCAACAGCGTATTGCGAACACGCATGACCTTGAGCTTGTCGAGAAATGCGACCGCGACTTCGTCGCGTTCAGGATTGGAGTGGCCGGGCTCTTCAAGTTTGAGGATGTCGGCAATTTGATCGTGCGGCTTCTGGACCTGACGGACCAGCACTTCCATGGGGTCGGGCGTTACGCTCAGTCCGATCTTGCGCATGATGCGGGTGACGAGCGCCGGTTGAGAGAATTCTGCATCAGTTCTGAGGCTAAGAGTTTCAATGACCTGCAGAATGATAGGCCTTGAGCGTATGACTTCAACTTCGCTTTCAATCGAGGGCTGATCGCCCTTCATATCAGGGATCACGCCCTCGATATGGGTGATGGATTTCTGCCGTGGGTCGATCTGGACCAGGGCCGAGGAATCGTAGCGGTTGGGCATCATCCAAACGATGCCAGCCACAAGTGCGCCTACAACAAAAGCGATGAGGAGCACGAGTTTGATGCGCTTGCGGACAGCCGAAATCGCGCGCTCAAGGCTCATTGCGCCTTTGCCCGTTTCTTCCCCGTCTAACTCTTGGGCGCCGCCCTGCATATGTGTCCTTAGAACCGCAACTTCGCGCCGAGCATGAACCGGTTGCGGTGCATATCCTGCGAATCAGAAGTCGAATCACGAACCTGATGTTCGTATCCAAAAGTGAACAGCCAGTTTTTACTGAGATAATAATCGACGCCAACGCGGGCGATGAACGTATCGTCCGTGCGGTCGATGCCGCCGAAATCATCGCGCCGGAACTCGACCCCGCCCGTCAACACAACGTCGTGATAGACATCGTACTCAGCCCTAAGCCTTATTTTAGATTGCACACCAGCTGATGACGCAATGTCAGTTGTATCTAGAATCTCGCGCGCGACCGTGCCGTAAATGGTGAGGCGTTGCGTCGGCAACCATTGGACTTCCGCCTGGACGAGATACGTTTTGAGATCGGCCAGGTTCGCTTGGTCGAAATCTCTCGTGCCGTAGCCCCCTAAGATGCGCCAGCGCAAAAGCGGGTTACTTTCGAAGGCGAGACCCGCGAGAGCTTCAAAGCCCCAGGCGTCCCGGTCAATCTTGGCGTCGCCCCGGTTTTCGGCGCGAAGTGCGCGGAATTTGGTAATCAGCTCGAACCCTGGCGATATCCGGTATCCCGCTTTAAGCTGGCTGGAGTAAATTTGCGTATCGCGGGCTTCTTCATTGAGGATTGTGCCGCCGACGGCCTCGGCATTGGTGTAGTTCCAGCTTTCAGCTGTTGCCGAGATCGTCCCGTAGAACCGGCTGACATCGTGGGTGATGCCTGTTGTGGCACGGTTGTGAAAGATCTCGATCGGCCCCTTAGCTATGAGCGGATAGGAGGGGTCGTCGCGTTCTTCGTGTTCCAAAGCGGACAGTAGATCGACCGCCATTGTGTTTGCGTGATCGAAGTGCAGGGCGCCATCAATTCTGGCGCGCACGTTGTTGTAATCCTGGTCTGTGTTTTCGCGGTAGTTGACGATTTTTCCGTCGAGCGACATGTCGAGAACGTGCCGCGAGAACTGAGATCGCGCTTGCACGGCAGGCGTTAGTTCAGTGCGGATATCCGAGCGCTTTTCTATGTCATGAGCTAAGACGTTGTCGTCAAAGATGACGAGGGCCCCGACTGACGGAAATACGAGATATTGGCCGGCCCTGAGGCCTTCTGGTTGAACGTATTGGCGGTCGCGGCTGCCGACAGTTTCAGCACCATATTTTTTGATGTTATCCCAGACGCGTAAGCGGTCCCGGTTCGCAACGGTCTCGGTGTTGAGGCCGTCCGTGCCGTCAAGGTCGAGGGCGCGCGCGTCAGATGATCCCAACGCAAAGCCAAGCGCGATCGTGGACACAGCAAGCCGCAAACGGCTAAGCAGCCGCGCAGGTGAATCCCAAAAACCTAGCCCTACACGCAAACGCATACACAACTTGCACTTCAAAACATGGGCGTCACGCCCAGGTTAGAAGAACCTTTCTGGAATCCGGATATTGTCACCAGGCAAGACAGGGATATCGGCTGGCAATTGAACGGCAATGTCGGGTTCACCCTCGCGCCCGATATAGAGATAGGCTTGATTGGCCCGGTAGGTGTAGCCACCGGCCATCGCGACGGCGTCACGCAGGGAAACGCCATTCTTGAACTGGAATTCGCCGCCCGATTTGACTTCGCCGTGCACGTAGATGGGGCGATAGTTCAAAATTTCGACGGCAACCTTCGGGTTCTTCAAATAGCCCTCCGTCAAGCGCTTCACGACCCGGTCGTGGAATTCATTTAAGGCCAATCCTTTGGCGGGCATCTCGCCGATGAGCGGCATCGAGACCTGCCCAAAGGCATTGACTTCGAATTGGCCCGAGAGATTTTCTTCGCCAAAGACGGAGACTTTGATCTTGTCACCAACGCCCAGATGATAGATGCGGTGGATCGGTTGCTTGCCTTGGTGGGTCGCGAATTGTGGACCACTCATGATGCCGCTATCAGCGCAGGCGCTGGCGGCCACAGCCGCCATGATGGCAGCTGCGATACTTCGGGCAGGGTTCTCGAGCAGAAAACGCAAAACCATGGCTCGACCAGAACAGTGACAGGTGCCGCACGACAGGACGTCATGCAGGCGGTTCCATCAGAAATGGCGTGAGACGGTTAATTTGGAATTAAAAACACTGATAAGATTTCTTGTTCCGAATTATTGAAAGCGGCTTTGATCGTTCCGTCATTAGCGCCCTTTTCAGAGTTGGTGTGTCATGAACAAGGGGAATGACGGGGGGGGGGACCAAGATTGTGACGCGTCCAGGAGCTGCAAGTGCGGACACCTTCAGCGTGTTTTACGCTACGAAGTCTGCAAGCTATTTTTCCAATGCCCGCGCTGATTTTGTGGATCGCCTGCCTCTTGATCCTTCCGCCAGCATTCTTGAAGTTGGCTGCGGCACGGGCGCGACCGGGGCTTTAGCCCTGAGCGAAGGCCGCTGTGGCCGCTATGTTGGCGTTGAGCTCTTCGAGAGCGCCGCTATGGAGGCCCGCGAAGTCTTAAGCGAAGTGATCACTGGCAACGTCGAGTCGCTGACTTTTGACTGGCAGCCAGCAAGTTTTGATGCGCTCATCCTTTCAGAAGTTCTCGAGCATCTCGTTGAGCCCGGCGAGGTCTTGAAGACATTAGCACGCTATGTGCGACCGGGTGGCATGGTTCTGGCGAGTTCGCCCAACATTTCACATTGGCGGGTTATCTGTGAATTGATCCGGGGCCGGTTTGAGCTTGCTGACCAGGGCGTCTTTGACCGCACGCACTTGCGGTGGTTCACCCCGCAAAGTTTTGCCGGGATGTTTGACG
>JAYTQI010000391.1:0-3386 GCA_043746825.1 Hyphomicrobium sp.
GGAGCATCAAGCGGATCGCCCGCGAGTTGCACTTGGCGCGGAATACGGTGCGCGGCATCGTTCGGGCTGAGGCGACGGAGCGGCGTTACATTCGAGCCGATCAGCCGTTGCCGCAGCTTGGTGGATTTTCAGCGGCGCTCGACGAGCTGCTGGCAGCGAACACCGGCAAAGCTAAGCGCGAGCAGCTGACGTTCCAGCGCATGTATGAAGAGCTTCGCGTTGCGGGCTATCGCGGCGGCTACGATGCCGTTCGCCGCTATGGGCGCAGCTGGCAGAAGCGTCATGGCGAGCGAACGGCTGACGCCTTTGTGCCACTGAGTTTTGCACCGGGCGAGGCCTACCAGTTCGATTGGAGCCACGAGTATGTCGTCATCGACGGCGTGACGATGATGGCTAAGGTTGCGCACATGCGGCTTTGCCACAGCCGGATGCCGTTTGTGCGGGCTTATCCGCGCGAAGCGCAAGAGATGGTGTTCGACGCGCACGAGAAAGCGTTCGCGTTCTTCAAAGGCGCCTGCCAGCGCGGTATCTACGACAACATGCGAACAGCGGTCGACGCCGTGTTCGCTGGCAAAGAGCGTCAGTTCAACCGGCGCTTTCTGCAGATGATGAGCCATCACGTTGTCGAGCCGACGGCCTGCACACCGGCCGCCGGCTGGGAGAAGGGGCAGGTCGAGAACCAGGTTGGCAATATCCGCGAGCGCTTTTTCACGCCGCGACTCAAGTTTAAAAGCTTCGATGAGCTGAACGCGTGGCTGCTCGATCGCTGCGTCGCTTATTCCAAGGCTCTGGCGCATCCCGAACGCAAGGATAAGTCGGTCTTCGAGGTGTTCGAAACCGAACGGCCATCGCTCGTTGCCTATCGTGGTCCGTTCGACGGCTTCCATGCAACGACGGTCGCGGTCTCGAAGACTTGCCTCGTGCGCTTCGATTGCAATAAGTACTCGGTCATGGCCAAAGCCGTCGGGCGGCCCGTAGATGTGCACGCCTATGCCGATCGCATTGTCATCACGCAGGACGGTGAGCGCGTCGGTGAACACCGGCGCCGTTTTGGGCGCGACCAGATCGTCTACGATCCCTGGCATTACGTGCCGATTTTAGCGAGAAAGCCCGGTGCGCTGCGCAACGGCGCGCCGTTCAAGGACTGGCTTCTGCCGGGTTCCATTGAGCGGGTGCGACGCAAACTTAAAGGCAGCAATGACGGCGACAAGCAGATGGTCAAGATTCTCTCGGCTGTTCTGACCGATGGACTACAAGCGGTCGAAGCCGCTTGCGCGGAATCTTTCGACGCCGGCGTTGCGAGCGCGGACGTCATCCTGAATGCGCTGGCCCGCCAGCACCGGCCCGAACCCGTACCGCCACTCCTAACGCCGGAGCGGCTGACACTGACGGTCCCGCCGGTCGCCGACTGCGCCCGCTACGATCGGCTTCGCATCCTGCCTCTGGAGGTCACGCATGGAACGCCATGAGATCCTCGATCTGATGAGCCAATTGCAACTCTCCGGCATGCGGGCCGCCTACGACGAGATCGTCACGGCCGGCGTCAAGCGCAGTCACGGTATCGAGCGCGTTATCGGTCAACTGCTCCAGGCTGAGATCGCCGCCAAGCAGGCGCGCTCGATCAACTATCAGATGACACTGGCCAAGATGCCTCTCGTCAAGGAGTTGAGCGAACTGGCCTTCGACGGATCGCCGATCAATGGCGGCCTGATCGAACAGCTAAGTTCCGGCGACTTCCTCGATACGCAGCGCAACGTCGTTCTCGTTGGCGGGACCGGAACTGGCAAAAGCCATATTGCCATCGGCATTGCCCGCAGCGTCATCCGGCGCGGACGCAAGGCGCGCTTCTTTAATGTTGTCGACCTCGTCAACCGTCTTGAAGCAGAAACGAAAGCTGGCCGCCAAGGTCGACTCGCCGATAGCCTGGTCCGCACCGACCTCGTGATCATGGATGAACTGGGCTATCTACCGTTCGCGCAATCGGGCGGACAGCTTCTGTTCCACCTCATCAGCAGACTCTACGAACGCACCTCGATCATTGTGACGACCAATCTTGCCTTCGCCGAATGGCCAAGCGTCTTCGCCGATCCGAAAATGACGACAGCTCTCCTCGACCGGCTCACGCATCATTGCGATATCGTCGAGACCGGCAACGACAGCTGGCGCTTCAAAAACCGGGCGTGATGTCCCTGATCCGGGAGGTGGCAAGCGCTACGCTTCCGGCTCTGATCACTCCGCCGTTCCGCTGCGCTCCACAGCTCCGTTCTCAGAGCCGGACCGTGTACGCACCATGGGGGTCAATTTTAGACGCCGATCCGGGGTCAAAGTTCAACGCCGATTGACAACGGGAATCAGGCGGCGTGAGTCAGTAAGCCTGTCGGTAAGGGGAGCTGTCCGCGATCGTCGGAATGCTGTCCGCGATCAATCGGAATCCGTGTCCGCCTTCAATCGGAATGCCCGTCCGCAATCGCCGGAACCCGCAAAGCGCCCGTTTGCGGGGCCTGCGGCCGTGCTCGCTTATCTCTCGCGCTATACCCACCGTGTCGCCATCTCCAACAGACGGCTCGTCAAAGCCGATGAGAACGGTGTCACCTTCAAGGTCAAGGACTACCGGATCGAAGGGTCAGGCCGCAACAAAACCATGACGCTCAGCCCGGGCGAGTTCATCCGTCGCGTCCTGATGCACGTTCTCCCTAAGGGCCTGCATCGCATCCGTCACTACGGCGGTAATCCCCCCACAGGTTAGCGGGATTAGAAGGTAGAATTTTCTCGGCCCTGAGGTACGAGGAGATTTCGATGAGGAAGAGCCGTTTTACGGAAGCCGAGATCATGGGGATTTTGCGCCAGGCCGAAGGTGGCTTGGCGGTAGGCGACCTTTGCCGCGAGCATGCCATCAGCGCGGCGACGTTTTACAAATGGCGGTCGAAGTACGGCGGCATGGACGCCTCGATGATCTCCGAGATGAAGGGCATTGAGGACGAAAACCGGCGTCTGAAGAAGATGTACGCCGAACTCAGTATGCAAAACGAATTGCTGAAGGAGGCCTTGGGAAAAAAATAGCCCGGCCATCCCAGCGTCGGGAGATGGCCGCCGAAGCGGTGACGCGCACGGGCATCAGTATCGCGCTGGCGTGCCGGACGTTTGGCGTGAGCGAGACCTGCTACCGCTATCAGCCGAAGCTCGACGCAGAGAATGAACGGATCGCTGGTCTGCTTTTGGGTCTCACGCAAACGCGGCGGACCTGGGGTTTTGGCCTTTGTTTTCTGTATCTGCGCAACGTCAAGGGCCATGTCTGGAACCACAAACGCGTGTGCCGGATTTACCGCGAGCTGGAGCTCAACATGCGGATCAAGCCAAAGAAGCGTTTGAAGCGTGACAGGCCTGAT